>JAPLFS010000055.1 GCA_026390555.1 Pseudomonadota bacterium | reverse complement strand
CACACCAACAAACACACCAACGAACACACCTACCAATACGCCAACAAATACACCGACTAATACTCCAACAGATACACCAACTAATACCCCAACGAACACACCAACAAATACACCAACTAACACTCCAACGAACACACCTACTAATACGCCAACAGATACTCCAACCAACACTCCTACAAATACGCCAACAGATACTCCAACTAACACACCGACCGATACGCCAACTAACACCCCAACCGATACACCTACCAACACACCAACAAATACCCCAACAGATACTCCATCTAACACTCCTACAAATACGCCAACAGATACACCGACTAATACCCCAACAGATACTCCAACCAACACTCCTACAAATACGCCAACAGATACACCAACTAATACTCCAACCAACACCCCAACTGATACACCTACCAACACACCAACTAATACGCCGACCGATACGCCAACTAACACCCCAACCGATACCCCAACTAACACCGCAACAAATACGCCTATAGATACACCTACCAATACACCGACCGATACACCTACCAACACACCAACTAATACGCCAACCGATACTCCAACTAACACACCGACAGATACACCTACAAACACACCATCGAATACACCGACAAACACGCCAACCAACACGCCAACAGATACTCCGACCAACACACCTACTAATACGCCAACAGACACACCTACAAGTACACCAACAAATACGCCAACAGATACACCAACCGACACCCCAACTAATACTCCAACTAACACTCCAACTAATACGCCAACAGATACCCCAACTAATACTCCAACTAACACACCAACAGATACTCCAACCAACACACCGACCGATACACCTACAAACACACCAACTAATACGCCAACAGATACCCCAACTAATACTCCAACTAACACACCAACAGATACTCCAACCAACACACCGACCGATACACCTACAAACACACCAACGAATACGCCAACAGATACTCCAACCAACACACCGACGGATACGCCTACTAACACACCAACAGATACGCCAACGGACACACCCACAAATACGCCTACAAACACATCAACAGATACTCCAACTAATACGCCAACTAGCACACCAACAAATACGCCAACTTACACTCCCACAGATACTCCAACTAACACACCTACCGACACGCCAACAAACACGCCAACAAACACGCCAACTGATACACCTACCGATACGCCAACTAACACGCCAACTAATACGCCAACAGTAACACCAACCAACACACCAACAGATACTCCAACTAATACCCCGACCGATACGCCAACAAACACGCCAACAGATACACCAACGGATACGCCAACCAACACACCGACGGATATGCCAACTAACACACCAACAAATACACCTACAAATACACCAACCGACACTCCAACGTATACGCCAACAGACACACCTACCTACACACCAACAGATACTCCAACTAATACCCCAACTAACACACCAACAGATACGCCAACAAACACTCCGACCGATACGCCAACCGATACACCTACGGATACTCCAACTAACACCCCAACTGAGACACCTACAAACACCCCAACGAATACACCAACAGATACGCCAACCAACACTCCAACAGATACACCTACGGATACTCCAACTAACACTCCCACTAACACCTCGACCGATACACCTACTAACACACCAACAAATACCCCAACAAACACTCCTACCAATACCCAGACAAACACACCAACTGATACACCAACAGATACGCCAACCAGCACACCGACGGATACGCTAACTAGCACACCAACAAACACTCCAACGAATACTCCAACAGATACTCCAACCGATACGCCGTCTAATACGCCAACAGACACCCCTACCAATACACCAACAGGTACACCAACCGATACACCGACAAATACTCCAACCAACACGCCAACTAACACACCAACAGATACGCCAACGGATACGCCAACGGATACACCGACAAATACGCCTACAAACACATCAACAGTTACACCAACTAATACGCCTACTAGCACACCGACAGATACCCCAACAGATACTCCAACTAATACTGCAACCAATACCCCGACAAATACCCCAACGGATACCCCAACAGATACGCCAACTGATACACCAACCTATACACCGACAAATACGCCAACCGATACGCCAACTAATACTCCAACCAACACATCAACAGATACGCCTACGGTAACACCAACCAATACTCAGACTAATACACCGACAGATACCCCAACGGATACGCCAACTAATACGCCAACCAATACACCGACCAACACCCAAACATATACACCAACTGAGACACCTACAAATACTCCTACCGTAACACCAACTAATACTTCAACTCATACTCCAACAGTCACACAAACAAGCACGTCAACGAATACACCTACGATAACCCCAACTAACTCCCCGACTAACACATCAACAGATACGCCTACGGTAACACCAACCAATACACAGACTAATACACCGACAGATACCCCAACAGATACTCCAACTAATACCCCAACAAATACGCCAACAAACACTCCGACTAGTACACCAACAAACACGCCAACCGATACTCCAACAAGAACACCAACTGAGACACCGACTAATACGCCGACCCAGACGTCAACAGCTACGATTACTAGCACGCCAACATCTACCCCTACAGCAACACCGACACATACACCAACTAATACACCAACTATAACGCCAACATCTACCTCAACTAATACACCAACATTAACTCCGACTGTAACATCAACGGCAACCGAAACATCTACACCAACACCTACAGACACTCCAATTAACCGAATCGTTTCAGGAGTTGTTAAGATCAATGAAACTCCGATCGCCTACATGCCAGTCGACATTAACGGAGCCATTGTAACAGCCGATGAAAATGGAGAATTTGTCGTTACACTACAAGAGAACGGTAATTACGAGATCAAGTCTGGACTACCAACCGATCCAGGGGGAGTCGCTGCAATATCCTTCATCAATGATATATTCGAATCTGGTGCAAGCCTCTATGCACGGAGCCCGATTAAAATCGAGATGCAGAGAAACGTCCATATCGATGGTCCTGTCTGTCGCATTCTCCAGGACGGTATAGAGAAGGCCTTCTTCCCATACGAGAACACAACGAGCTCGATTCCAGGCATGCTGGATGGTGTACCTATAGAGGTACCGCTTGATTACAGCGCCCTTAATCAGATGTTCTCACCGGTCGGTAATCCAAATCCAGCTCCAGCACCTGAGACCCTCTTCGCCATCGGTAAGCTTGGATTTGCTCGAGACCTAGCCGCCTTTGAAACAACTACAGGTACTCATGCTGGTACATGGAACTTCCTTGGCGAACAGGTAGGTTTCGAGGGCCGGCCTCCAGTCTGTGAAAATCGAGGAGATGGCGAGTCCTGCTCACCAACTGATGAGAAGGTGTTCGATGAGATCTGGCGCTTTACAAGCAGGGTAGTCATCGCGCAAATCAACCTGGCCAACTCCCTCGCTGGTAAGACATGGAAACCAAATCCAGCTAACCGGCTCCTTATCCCTACACGTGGGGCAAGGGTCCTTGCGGCCATCAGGAAGGCGGTTGTTCCCTACTATAATACGTACTCCTGCGAGGTTGTAGCGGCAGAGTGCAGCACTATCAAGATAGATAAGGCTAAGATCAGGGTTATCTTTAGTGGCCTCTATACTAGGGTGCCGAAGGGTCTTGAATCCCTAGGATATGATAACGAGAGGCGTAAAAAACGTCTTGAGGAACTATTGAGGAAGCTTCCAAAGAGCGTAACGGTCTGCCCCCAGTAATGTGACCCTCGATATCTTGCTGTTTAGAATTAGATGCTGGTTCAAGCTCTTAAGTACGGATTTTGTAACTATTTACCCGGTCAGATCCGTGTGCGTTAGCCCATATCAAGAGGTGGTTTTGCGGAGCAAACTGGGGTGAATAGTTATGTGATTAGTTTGTAGGGGTCAGGTTGCTACTGCTATCCGTAGGATTGTTCCACCAGAAGATGATGGCAGCCCATATCAGCGGCAGGAAGATTGCTGCCTTTACTAAGAGGTAAGCGATAAAAACTGTCAAAATATAATCGTGCTTTGTCATAGTGTGGCATCTGCATCTATCGGCACAAGCACGATCTCTGCTGTAGGAAGGTGCTCCTTTAAGGTCTTAGTGATGGCGAGCGAGGTGGCACAGAACTCTCTAAGCGCTAGATCTGGATCGAATGAGATAGAGAGCTCTACAAAGATGCGCTTTCCGGCGCGACGTGAGCGGATACGCTTAAGGGCAACGAACCTCTCTGAGTAGTTTTGCTTAAGTAGCTCGGCTATCGATAGCTGCATGGCCTCTTCAAGCGCGCAATCGATCAGGTCTGGCACTGAGGCTGAAACGAGCGCATAGGCCGACCAAAGCATAAAGAACGAGAGTCCGAGTGAGCCAAGCCCATCCAGGTAGATGCTCCAACTATATAATGGAAAGAGGGTGCTGGCGCCAATTGACACGACAACTATGATGGTGGCGAAGGTCTTGGCGCGAAATAGCCTACATTGAGAATCAGTTACTAGTGAGGGACTCTTTCTGTTTGTGAGGTAGTTACTAACCCACATGGTAACATTTCCTAGGACCGATAGCATGGCAAAGAGAAGCCCAAAGTTTGTATTCTTAAGGTGCTCCGGCGCTATGAGGCGTTGCATCCCTGCAAAAAATGAGACCAAAAAGGTAACGAAGAGCGCAGCTCCAACCGCTATACATGCAAGGTGCTCAAGCTTTCCGAAGCCGTAGTTATAGTGCTGGTCATCACTACTAGAGACCTTTTTTAGGATGATCCAAGAGAGCAGGATCGCAAAGAACTCAGCCGAGCAGCGCAGCAGGTCTGCTGTTAGGGTCGTTGAGTTAGAGATCAGGGCAGCGTATGCCGTTGGTATCAGCGATAGGAACGTTGTGACCACAGCCAGAAGGACTAATCTCTCTTTGGTAACGCTCTGCGGATCAATATTAGTACTCTGCACTGCGTTATCAGTCATACAGCTATGTCAGCGGCTCAAAGCGAGCGGTAAAGTGTCTGAGTAAAGTTGGGTCGTATGTAAGCTTGAGCCCCCGCAAGGCCTCCTTGCGAGCAACGAGCTCCTGCATACCCTCAATAATATAGTCAAAGTGGCTCTGGGTATAGACCCTACGGGGGAAGGCGAGCCGTACCAGCTCTAGCTTAGAGGGGATAAAGCACCCAGTTGAATCGGTCTTGCCGAACATGACGGAGCCTATCTCGCACGATCTGACACCTTCGGCTAGGTAGAGCTCACAGGCGAGCGCCTGCCCAGGAAAATGCTGTGGTTCTATATGTGGGAGGAAGCTCTTGGCATCTATGTATACTGCATGCCCTCCTGGTGGCTGAACGGTTGGTATTCCTAGGGCGTTAAGACGCTCAGCGAGGTAGCGCGTTACGGCGAGTCTGTATTCAAGGTAGCGCTCGTCTAGCACCTCATCAAGACCAACGGCGAAGGCTTCGAGGTCGCGTGCGGCGAGGCCACCATAAGTTGGAAAGCCCTCGGTAAGGATTAGTAGGGAGCGCAGGGTTGTCACCCAGGCCTCGTTTCGTAGCGCAATAAAGCCGCCGATATTTACGAGCCCATCTTTTTTGCCGCTCATAATGCAGCCATCAGCCAGGGAGAAGATCTCATGTGCAATGTCGCGCGCCGTTCTATGCGCCTGACCTGCCTCTCGCATCTTTATAAAGAAGGAGTTCTCTGCAAATCGGCAGGCATCGATAATAAATGGGATGCCATATTTTTTGTAGAGCGCTGGCGTTTGCGGCGCAGAAGCTCTCAAGCTTCTCTAGGTCTATATTAGCCTTAAAGGGATGAGTAGATGTTGGATCGCGCCCCTCGTCGATAACTAGATCGATCGCCTCCGCACCGACAAACTCGATATTAGCGCGAGTTGTATCGAAGTGGTTATTAGAGGGGATCTTCATGCCTGGCTTAACTATCGTTTCGCAGATAAGCCTCTCGGCGGCACGCCCCTGGTGGGTCGGGATAATAAACTCATAGCCGGTAAGATTCCGCACGACCTTTTCGAATTTAGAAAAGCTGCTCGATCCGGCGTATGACTCGTCCGCAACCATAATAGCGGCCCATTGATTAGCACTCATTGCGGTCGTGCCCGAGTCTGTCAGGAAATCGAATGTGACATCCTTGGCAGCAACCAGAAAGAGGTTGTATCCAGCGTTGGCCAAAATCGGCTCACGTTCTGCGCGCGTAAGGCAGTTCAGAGGCTCTACGACCTTAATCTTAAAGGGCTCAATTATAGTGCGGTGAGGGGACATATAAACCTGAGTATAACATGTTGGGGTACCATTCTCCCATGGGGAAAGCACCTCTTTGGTGCGATTGAATAGTGCGTTTTGGTAACTGGTCACCGTAGTTTAATGTCGCGATTCAAGCTATTGAGATTACGGCGAAGTTTCATAGGTAATTCGATTGATCGTCCCCTGATCGGGGACGACAGATTTTGTGACCAGTTAATGTTTTCACCCCCGATTTGCGGAGCAAATCGGCCCCTTAGGGGCTATTGAGTGTCATTAACGTATGCGAATATTTCTGGAATATGCTGACTAGTTACGCGTTTTGTATGTTCACCAATTCGCCGGTGTGGATTATCATTCAAGCAACCTTATGGAGTAATAAGTATGTCAGGTAACGACCTTTTTCCGGTTCCAGCACCCTTTGCAGAGCGTACCCTTATAAATGAGCAATACTATCAGGAGCTCTACCGAGAATCGATTGAAGACCCGCAGGGCTTTTGGGCCAAACAGGCCGAGAAGTTTATTACCTGGCAGAAGCCGTGGGAGCGTGTTGTATCGTGGGATTTTAGTACGGCAGAGATCCGGTGGTTCGAGGGGGCGCGCCTTAACGTAAGCGAGAACTGTCTTGACCGGCACCTCGAGAGCCGCGGCGATAAGGCGGCGATTATCTGGGAGGGAAACGAACCGGGAGAGACCCGCACCATTACGTACAGAGAGCTGCATAACGAGGTGTGTCGTTGTGCTGCGATGTTGCAAATGCTTGGGGTGGGCAAGGGAGATCGGGTCGCAATCTATCTGCCGATGATCCCTGAGGCTGCTATCGCCATGTTAGCCTGTACCCGTATCGGAGCCATTCATACCGTTGTGTTTGCTGGATTCTCGGCCGAGGCTCTGCGCGACCGAATTAACGACTGCGGTTGTTCGCTCCTTGTTACCGCGAACGAGGGGTTGCGGGGAGATAAAAAGATCCCGTTAAAGGAGACCTGTAATCAGGCGCTAACGGCGTGTCCGACCGTTAAGCATATAGTCGTCGTAAAGCGTACCGAGGCTAAAACCTCGATGCTCGAGGGGCGGGATCTCTGGTATCACGAACAGATCAGATCGTTAAATGATGCAGAGATAGGGCGCCCAGAGGGCATGGATGCTGAGCATCCCTTATTTATCCTTTATACGAGCGGTTCCACCGGAAAGCCAAAGGGGGTGTTACACACGACCGCCGGATACCTACTGCAGGCTTCGATTACACATAAGTATGTGTTTGATCTGCGTGAGGACGATATTTACTTCTGCGCTGCCGATGTGGGGTGGGTTACTGGACACTCCTACTTAGTTTATGGCCCCCTTAGTAACGGCGCTACGACCGTTATGTTTGAGTCGCTTCCGACCTATCCTGATGCTGGGCGATATTGGGACGTTATTGAGCGCCACAAGGTCACGATATTTTATACCGCACCTACGGCTATTCGCGCTTTGGCGAAGGAGGGCGAGGCGTTTGTAAAACGTTATAACCGCTCATCACTTAGGTTGCTCGGAACGGTTGGAGAGCCGATCAACGCCGATGCTTGGCTGTGGTACCACAACGTAGTGGGTGAGGGGCGCTGTCCGATCGTAGATACCTGGTGGCAGACCGAAACAGGGGGGATACTTATTACCCCGTTACCTGGCGCTACGGCTACGAAGCCCGGCTCTGCGGCGAGGCCCTTCTTTGGTGTGCAACCGATTGTCGTAGATGAGGAGGGGCGCGAGGTTCCCGGCAACGGTGTTACGGGACGGCTCTGCATTAAGTATCCATGGCCCGGCATAATGCGAACGGTTTACGGTGATCACGAGCGCTTTATCCAGACATACTTCTCGCTTTATCCAGGGCTATACTTTACCGGGGATGGGTGTCGTCGTGATGAGGATGGCTACTATTGGATTACGGGACGTGTTGATGATGTTCTAAACGTTGCTGGGCACAGGCTTGGGACAGCCGAGGTAGAGAGCGCCATAGTTAGATCGGGTTTGGTTGCAGAGGCTGCCGTCGTGGGAGTTCCGCACGATATTAAGGGGCAGGGGATCGGAGCCTTCTGTGTTTTGCAGGATAGTGCGCAGGGTGATTCGAAAACTATAAAGGGGATTATTTCTACGGTTCGAGAGGTGATCTCTCCGATAGCAGTGCCTGATGTGATCTGGTTTGTATCTGGATTACCGAAGACCCGTTCCGGGAAAATTATGCGTCGTATCCTCAGAAAGATCGCAGAGGGTGAGTACGCTAGTGTTGGGGATGTAACAACCTTGGCTGATCCGACCGTTGTTGCGGAGATTATAGCCACGGTCAAGGCTTCAAGAGCTGTTAGCGCGTAAATTAGATGGGAAAAATAGGTTGGGAGTGCCTTAAGATTTAATGCGAAAGCACAAAACCGTTAGGTACCCAGGAAAGTGATTAGCTTTCCTGGACCACAACCTATTTTGACCTACGGATTCGCTAGAGGTGGAAGAAGTTTTTGAATTTTCTTCAACAACCCCTCTAGTTCTTTACACATAGCAGAACTTTTAGGGAGCACTACTACATTATCGAGCAATCGTTGTAGGACCCCTTCTGCTAGCCATGTGGAATCCTCGCTTTCTTGCGCCCAATTATCTACCACAGGGAGGATATCAGTGAGCACCGAATTAAACTCCTCTCTTATTAGGAGAGTTGCAAGGATGGTCTCAAGTTCTAGATAGCAGGGCTCGTTATCACTGATATAGTCCTGTAATACATGAACCATTCTTGCGAGCAAAGTCGGTTTTGCACCGATACTCGTAAGGATCTGGCCAGCAAGATCATAGCGTAAACTTCCGCGAGGAAGGCGCGCTAGGCTCTTTTCCTTGTGGTTCCTTTTTATAAGGGCCTGCACTTTTTTCAGACCCGCTTCCACCGACTTTACAGAAAGCCGTGGTTCGCAAATATTCTCCGCCATGATGAACTCCTTTATTCATGAGCAAATAGGAACAACTGACCCCTCAAGTTCTCTACTAGAGAGCTTAAGGGGTCAGTCGCAACTGCTTATGAACGCAAGGGGTATATCGGCATGAAAAAACCTTATATCGTTAAGGCACTACCCATATGGATCTTGTTAAAGAACACGAACAGCACAGAGTAACGCAAATTAAGAAACAACCCAACATATTGTTCTATAAAAGCACCTAAAATAAGTAGCGTGTAAAATCTAATACTGATAGATCGGAGCAGATAGAGACTGAAGGGTGAATTACTTACCCTATACAGCAGCGTTCAAGAGGGTCGGTATCTTAATTGAACAATCTGTGTTATAATAAAGGTAGGATAGTGGAGAGCTAGTTTTCAATTGATTGTAATAATCGGGGAAACTGTTAGCGTATTTAGGTATATACGCACTAGTCCTGCCGAGATCTCCTGGATAGAAACGCACCGATACCGGGGGAGGGCTGGCATAGCCAACATGCGTAGCGTAGCCGATAAATAACAAGGCGCCGCTAGCGAGAGATAGATGACTTGGGTTCCGGAAAGCAAGGGGCCCAGTAGCGATAGAGAACCCACGGTGCATTAATGATTAAGTCGCATGGACCCCACGTTAACCTCGGGGGTGTGACAGCAGCGCGACGCAACTAAAACGTGTATGACCCCAGAAAACCAGAGCCCTAATACGCCCCCCTCAGATGAATCCTTTTTTTCCCTCGTTAAGCACCAGGTAATTAGAGATAAGCTCACAGAGCTCTCAATAGTTATCCCAACCCCTGTGCAGCGCGGCTCGATACCTGTTGTGCTGGAAGGGCATGATGTTATCGCACAGGCGCAGACCGGGAGTGGAAAGACCTTGGCGTTTGTATTGCCAATTCTTTCTAAGTTGCTTGATGCCGGAGATGTCAAAGAAACCTTTGCTCTTATTATTGCCCCGACACGCGAGCTGGCGGTACAGGTGAGAAATGTTGTTACCACCATGCTGCCTGATGTTCAGCCTGCCTGTATTATCGGAGGGGTAAAGCAAGCTAGCCAGGTGCGCGATCTGCGTAACGATCCGCGCATAGTTGTTGGAACTCCTGGCCGCCTGATGGATCTAATTCAGCAGGGTGAGATCGTACTTAAAGAGTGCCGCATGTTTGTGCTTGATGAAGCCGATGAGATGCTTTCAATGGGGTTTGTTGAGGAGGTGCGCGCCATACTAGCTAGGTTGCCAAAGGATCGTCAGGGGATGTTCTTTAGCGCAACTATAACGCCCCGTGTAGGCATATTAGCAAACTCGTTCCTTAAGAATCCCAAGCGGATTGAGTTTGAGGTTCTTGAGGATAGGCTTCCGCAGATTGAGCACCTGTTCTCGCGTGTTGATGGCGGGCTTACAAGCAAGGCTACGGCACTTGCGGGCTTTCTGTCTGAGTTTAAGCCGCGCAGCGCTATAGTTTTCTGTAATACTAAATCGGATACAGAGCTGGTTGAGATCCTGCTTCGTAGGCGTGGCTTCGAGCCGGAGCGTCTTAATTCAGACCTTTCGCAGAAGGACCGCGAGAGTACGATGGATCGTTTTCGCTCAGGTGAGCTTAAGCTTCTAATCGCTACAGATGTAGCTGCGCGTGGTATAGATGTTCAGGAGCTTGAGCTCGTTGTTAATTACGCAATTCATGAATTGCCTGAGACCTATGTTCATAGAACTGGTAGAACGGGGCGCGCCGGAAGGTCCGGAAAGGCGCTCTCGCTAGTTGGGCCACAGGACTTCTCTGCGTTTTATTCTCTGCAGAAAAAACTTCCTATAGTCCTGACTGAGGTGCCGTTACCAGATCAAAAGCCTATAGTCGTAGCTAGTTAAGAGTAGTTATAGCCCTTTTAATATGGGCTTTTTTAACGGTCTGCGCCGTGTATTCCTTAACCGGTTAATACGTGCTAGGCTCCGAACATCTTAGTGAAGTTCTCTTGGCCTACATCGATGGGCCTGCCTTAATGGCCCACCGGGCGCCCTATCGCAATCACAGACCTTTGCTACATAAACAATACTTGAGTCTGAGTTGCGCCGGGGCATCGCCAGTCTCCATTTGATAAGGCCCATTACATGACAGCTTCGCAAACAGCGGCAGAGATCCGCTCCATAACCTTTGACGATCTTCCACTTGCTCCGTTTCTCAAAGAGACGATTAGTTCAGTTGGATACGTTACACCTACACCGATTCAGGAGCAGGCTATTCCGCTTGTAATTGAGGGGCGTGACTTAATCGGATTAGCGCAGACCGGAACTGGAAAAACGGCAGCATTTATCCTTCCGATCCTACAGAAACTAAGTGGTTCAAAGGAGAAGGCGACTCGCGCTCTGATCCTAGCGCCAACGCGTGAACTTGCTGAGCAGATTAACGATGTAATTAAGATGTTCGCTGGGCGTACCGGTATTAAGAGCTGTACGGTTTACGGGGGAGTTTCTCACCGTAATCAGATAGGCTCATTGCGTGGTAAGCCAGGTATCGTAGTGGCATGCCCAGGTCGTCTTAAGGATCACATGCAGGGTCGCACAGTCGATCTATCTCAGGTTGATATGCTCGTTCTTGACGAGGCAGATCGCATGTTGGACATGGGATTCCTTCCTGACATTAAGCACATAATTAAGGCGCTTCCTGCAAAGCGTCAAACGATGCTCTTTTCCGCTACGATGCCCGATGAGATTCAGGTTCTTACAAAAGAGGTCCTGAACAATCCAACCATCGTGCGTGTAAAAACGGAATCGGCGCTCGCAACCGTTTCGCACTCTATGTACACCGTACAACAGACAAAGAAGCCTGAAACCCTTAGCGCATGGATACGGGATAATTCTGAGGCGTTGGTTGTAGTATTTACAAAGATGAAGCATACGGCGAAGCGCCTAGGCGAGAAGCTCGCTGATAACGGAGTTAAGGCAACATCGCTACACGGAAACCTCTCGCAGGCCCAGCGCTCGCGCGCATTGGCAGGTTTTAAGGATGGGTACTACCGCGTTATGATTGCAACCGATATCGCAGCACGTGGTATCGACGTTGAGGGCATTACGCACGTAGTTAACTACGATATGCCGGACACCCTTGATGCCTATATTCACCGAACTGGGAGAGCTGGTCGTGCCTCAAGAACGGGCGATGCTCTTTCATTTGTAACTCGTGATGATCTACAGCTAGTGCGTTCGATTGAGCGTTGGCTTAAGGCGCCGATTACGCGCCTTAATGCAGCCGTTGGAAATGATACCGATACCAATGAGTCCTCTATCGATATGGGCGAGGCGCGTGAGCGTCGTGCTCCGCGCGGTGCTGGTGGTCGCGGCGCAGGTGGTCGTAGTGACGATCGTCGTGGTGCTGGACGTCCTGCTGGTCGTGGTGGTGAGCGCAGTGCTCCCCGTGCTCCCCGCGCCGTAGGGCGCGATGAGCGCTCGGAGCGTCCAGCTCCATCGTTTGGTGGTGAGCGTCGCGAGCGTTCCAGCTCAGATCGGCCATCATTTAGCTCGGACCGTCCACGTGGGCGTAGTGCTGAGGGTGTTGGAAGCCGAGCGCCAGTTGGCGAGCGTCGCGAGCGTCCTGCTAGGGATGGCGGTAGCTCTGAGAGATTCGCACGTCCGGATCGTGGTTTTGGTGGCGATCGTGGTCGTAACGATAGGCGCGGCGGAGATCGCCAACCTAGCGAGCGTCCGCAGCGGGAGTTCCGTGGTCAGCAGGATATCCAACCTGACAGTCAGCACGTGTTTCGTCCAAAGGAGTCTCATTTTATAGATCGTTCGGAGCCCCGTACTGATCGCCCACAAGCTGCACGTGGCGGTAGGGGTGTGGGTGGCGGTGGATTCCGCCGAGGTAGCGGTAATGCTGATGGAGCTCGTAGTGAGGCGCCACGCGGTCCTCGTAGCAGTGGGCCCCGTAGCAGCGGCCCTCGTAGCAGCGGACCCCGTAGCAGTGGCCCTCGTAGCAGCGGGCCCCGTAGCAGTGGGCCCCGTGATGGCCAGCGCTCTGAGCGAACACCACGTACTCCACGTTACGATTAAGCGTTGCGATTCAGATTAAGCAAGAGGCGCTAAGTCCAGAGGGTGAGTACCCGATGGGCTTGGCGCCTTTTCTTTTGGTGTTGAGTTAGTATTTTCTAGTGAGCAGATAGCCCTAATTAAGCACTTAATCTGCTATAATTGAGCCATGAGCGTTCTTTCTCCCTCTCTTACAATTCGGGAGCATAGTTATCTTATTGGGTGCGGCGTGAGTTCTGGGCGCATCGGACTCTAGTGTCGGCCATGAAAGGAATCACACGCTTGAATTTATACCAAGCCGTTCTGGAGAACAGCGGTCCCAGGGCTTCGCCGCATTGTGGACCAAAAGTAACCCCGTACTAATGTGACCATACCAATGTGACCACAGGCCTTGTGGATAGTAACTAATCGCAGCTCGCTACATTTTTGGGAAGCTTATTGAGTAGATCTAAAAGACCCTTCTTGCGCTCGACTTTATCGTTATGCAGGGACTCAAGCCCCTTAGGAGTTTTTTTGTAGAGTCGATTAAATAGAGCGTTTATCTTCTTTTTATCTACCTTGATAGTGCGGCACTCCGCCGTTAGAACCTGGCAAGTGTACGTGTTGTAATAAGTAGAGATTTGCTGTCTAAGAGCGGCTAGGACAGCTGATCCACGGTTGATGATAACTAGACGGTTAGCTGGATCTGGCCGCCATGTTTTGTTTGTTGCCAGTTTGTGGGAATTGATAATTTGATTGATGATTATCTTGCTCGTATAGATCCAGATCTCTTTGAGCGCCTGCTCGTCAGTTGGAGTGCAGGGTTCGCTTATTCCTCGATCTGCACAGATTTTAAGTGCTCCGTCGATAATAGCCTGCTCTCCAAGAAAGTTCCATGTGACAGCATATGTGCCTGTGCTGGTTGCAAAAGCTGAGAGCTCTCGTGCAAACCCCTGCATACCGATGGCGAAGAGCGTTTCAGGTACTGGGGCTGGATTAGGATTATCTATAGGTGAGAAAATCTGATTGAGTTTGTTGTAAATAAGAGGAACCTCTATTTGAACGCCATCCGGCAAGCCTGGAATCGAGCTAGTTGTATTCTCGTACGGGAAGAACGCCAGCTCTATAGCATCGTTTCGCAGAACTCGACAAACGGGGCCGTCAAGACGAACGTTTCTCTGCATCGGTATAATTACAGGGCTACGTTCGGCAAGGCTCGCACCAGATTCAAGTATATCGGCAAAGGATATAGCGGCTACTCCCCCTAAATTGGCTGGCAAACCAGAGGAGATCTTGTACTCATTGTTATCTTTTAGGATAACAGCGAAGGCTCCAAGCTCGTCGGTTGTTACAACGGCTCCGTTAAAGTCGAGCGGCATGTAAGCTAGCGGGGTTAAATCAATCCGCGCAGATCCGAAAACGTTAACATCGCGGTTAATCGGAGTATCCGTAAATGTTGCGGTAGCAGTTGCTGTCGGTGTGATAGTACTGGTCGGCGTAACGGTAGGAGTCAATGTTGGTGTATTGGTTGGTGTTGCAGTTGGGGTTGTCGTTGGTGTTGAGGTCGGCGTATTAGTTGGCGTGGCTGTGGGAGTTGATGTTGTTGTGTTTGTTCGTGTAGCGGTTGGAGTCACTGTGTTGGTTGGTGTAGTTGTTGGCGTATGAGTTGCCGTTGGCGTAGCCGTTGGTGTATTGGTTGGTGTGATAGTTGGGGTAGCTGTTGGTGTCGAAGTTGATGTTGCTGTTGCAGTGATAGTTGGAGTTATTGTTGGAGTTATTGTTGGAGTGTTTGTTGGTGTAACTGTCGGTGTATTGGCCTGTGTGCTAGTAGCTGTAACGGTTGCAGTGTTGGTTGGAGTGATAGTTGGAGTGTTAGTGGGCGTATTAGTAGGTGTGCTTGTTGGTGTAGTGATTGGAGTTTTAGAAGGTGTATTAGTTGAGGTTGCAGTCGGTGAGTTTGTTGGAGTGTTTGTTGGTGTAACTGTCGGTGTATTGGCCTGTGTGCTAGTCGGTGTAACGGTTGCAGTGTTGGTTGGAGTGATAGTTGGAGTGTTAGTGGGCGTATTAGTAGGTGTGCTTGTTGGTGTGCGAGTTGGAGTATTAGTTGGTGTGCTTGTTGGTGTAGTGGTTGGAGTGTTAATCGCTGTGTTAGTAGGTGTAATGGTTGGCGTGCTTGTTGAAGTCTGAGTTGGAGTCTGTGGGGTGCTGGTTGGAGTATTGGTTGAAGTGTTAGTTGGGGTTGCTGTGGGTGTATTCGTTGGAGTGTTAGTTGGGGTACTAGTTGAAGTTGCTATCGGTGTATTAGTTGGCGTATTGGTTGGTGTATTAGTTGGAGTGTTTGTCGGCGTATTAGTAGGTGTGTTTGTTGGTGTATTAGTTGGTGTGTTTGTCGGGGTGCGAGTAGGAGTATTTGTCGGAGTATTAGTTGGCGTGTTGGTTGGTGTATTAGTTGGAGTGTTTGTGGGCGTATTAGTTGGAGTAGTAGTAGGCGTGCTTGTAGGAGTGTTAGTTTGCGTTACTGTAGGGGTACTTGTTGGTGTATTGGTCGGAGTTTGAGTTGGAGTATTGGTTGCTGTGCTCGTTGGAGTTGGCAAGGTCCGTGTGAATATAGAGACTGTGTTCCCGCCACCTAAACCATAAACATTAGTACCATCTGGGGAAACAACCGGACTACGCCCTCCTCCAAATACATCTCCGTAGCTAGTACCAGATAACGTTCCAGTACTAGCGTTGCGGGTGTATGTTGATAGACTACTAAAATCAGAAGACCCAACATAAACATTGGCACCATCTGCTGGAATTATTATAGCTTTAGTATCATTTGGATTATTTTGATTTATTGTTATCACACTACTAGGAGACAACTCTCCCATAGTTCGGTTACCTTCATTATTATGATAGCGAGTAAACATATACAAATTGTTCGAGTTAACATTTACGACATAAACATTATTACCGTCTGCGGAAACGGCTATGCCCGTAGGAAAATCCCCCCCCAGAACCGAGTGTATATATAGTGGATAATGCTCCAGTACTAGTGTTGCGTAAGAATAGAGATATGGAGTTAGAACCTACGACATAAACATTATTACCGTCTGCTGGAACAATCATACCAAAAGGAAAGTTTACCGTAGCTATTGTACTAGTACCAGATAACGCTCCATTACTAGTGTTGCGTGTGAATATCGATATAGTCCCGGAGTTATTCGTAACATACACATTAGCACCATCTGCAGAAACGGCCACAAGGAGAGGGGAACTCCCCGTAGCTATTGTACTCGTGCCGGACAACGCTCCCGTACTGGTGTTGCGTGTAAATATCGATAGGTTGTTGTCGCTATAATTTGCGACATACACATTAGCACCATCTGCAGAAACGGCTATGCCCCTAGGGTTGTACCCCGTAGCTATTGTACTCGTGCCGGACAACGCTCCCGTACTGGTGTTGCGTGTAAATATCGATAGATTTCTGGAGTCATGATTTGTAACATAAACATTAGTACCATCTGCAGAAATGGCCATGCCCCTAGGCCATGCCCCCGTAGCTATCGTACCGGTTTGAGATAAAGCTCCCGTACCGATACTACCTTGCGCGCTCGCATCGAAGGGGGCGAAAAGCACTCCGATGAGCGTCAGGCACAGAAGGACGCCGCCGATACAGTGACTCCAGATAAATACGGAGCTCCCTACCGCATTTTTCTGAACGGTCGCTAGCCAGTTGCCGTCAGGTTTAAACTCTGCGGGAGTTTCTGCTAAGAGATGCTGTGAAGAGATGACGGTAAAAAGGCAAACCGATAGCATCAGCGTTATATATGCGCCCACGCCCCTTATTCTATTCTCTATGTTATGCCACATAGATCCAATGCCCTTAGTAACTACATTGGTCGACATGATCTCAGAAAAACTTAAGATCCTCTGAGATTAAGGTTCACAGGGCTCTAAAAAGCCGGCATGCTTTTCGAAATTTGATAGATTTAAGTGATTGAAATTATGTAATTTTCTACTGATTTCCTCCCTTTTTAGGCAACAAAGAGGGAAAACTGGTGAAGAGTGACGCCTAGCTCCCCTTCTTTCCAAACGCCAAGCCCTTGGCCGGGCTCTGCTCAACGTCAAAGCGGCGCTTGTCGTACGATTCGACCATCTGAATGCTGGAATGGCGCGAGAACTCCTGCACCTCGCGGTGCGGAATGCCGTCAGCCAGTAGCTTTGTAATAGCAGTGGCGCGAGCGGAGTGGGGTGTTGCAAAGGAGCCGGCTCCCGCCGCCATGCAGTACTGCTTAAAGAGTAGATATAGTCCGGTATCGGAGATAGGCCTAGTGTTAACCGTTTTGCCCCCCTTACCGGTAAATCCAAGAAAGAGATAATCACCATCTGCAGCCCGCTCCTTCTTTCGCTCCTTAATTAGATTCCAAAGCGGCTCGGCGGCCCAAGATGGTAACGCCTGCTCGGCATCCCTCTTGGCCTTGGTATAACGCAGGTAAAGATAGGTTGTACCGGAGCTGGTGCGCTTAACATCGCCGATTCGCAGCCCGATAACCTCGCTTCTTCGTAAGCCCCCACCAAATAGAATTGCAAGGATAGTTTGGTCGCGGCGACCCTTTGGCGTTGTAACGTCAGGGAGATTAATTATCTCCATAACGAGATCAAAATCGATCATCTGAGTAGGGCGCTTTCGCCCCGCGTCTTTGGGGGGAGGGGGAACCCTATCAGCCTCAAATGGGTTCTCAATAACTCCAACCGTGCTTGCTATAAGCATGCGGTAGATGCGCCGCAGCGCAGCGAACTTTTTATGGATCGTAGCGTTAGATTGAGTCGCGTCTAGGCCATCCTTCTTTTTGCCCCGAGCATATTGATACTGCAGCGTAAGCTCACTGGAGCTCTTTGAGGGGTCTCTAGTGGTGTCAAACCTGGGCTTTTCGCCCGGCTTGGTCTCTAGGAACTTGCGGTATGCGATGGCGTGTAGATCTGTGGCTGCAACGATTAATGCAGCACTCTTTGCTGTGCCAGGCTCTGCGCCTAGAAAGCGGCACCATTCACTGACTATCCCTGAGTATGTAACGCGAGTTGCGGGGGACTTTAGCGATAGGAACGCCGAGATACGGAGCCAGACCCGTTGAGAGCCGGTCGCCGTAGCAGCGGTAATAGCGGGTGGATGGGCAGAGCGCATGGCTAAATAGTAGTGTGGTGTGGTGTTTGGCGGTAGTACTTAACGGCCTTTACCCACTATTATAGCTTATTAGTTTTCTAGTTCTCGTTAAGTAAGGTGTATGTTCGGCAGATGCCCCAAGCTAGGGCAACCCTTTAATTGGCGTGCCGTTCGCGCTATAACGCCTCGTTATGCGAGGCTTATTCCTTCAACAACCGTTAGAGCTCCGTCTAGAGGTAAGTGGTGACACCTTTAATCAGGGGGCCGCTGTGCCATGTCGCATGGTTATTAAGAACCACGGCTCTGTTCTCGTTCTACTGGACGCACTCGCCCTAAACTTGGCCCTAGGAGCTCTTAAAAAGGTCAAGGCCAAGCAGGACGGCGCATTTGAGGTTACCAAACAGGGTGAGCTTGAGCATGCCACAGAGCTAGCTCCACATGCTGAACTGAGTTTCTCGCACACCTTTACCCTAGATATTAACTCTCCTATCTCAGATAAGGCTCAGAGCCCATATCTACTCTATGGAAATTCAGCTCAGATCGCCCTACTCGGCCAGCTCCCACTGACCGTTACTGTGCATCCTCATATCAGAACCATCTTCGAGACGATGGGTACGGTTTTTAACTTTGTAAACAGGGGCGAAACCTCCAAGAACGGCTGGACCTCTGTTAAGCTCAAACCACCCGAATCGCGGCGCCTCTCATTCGTAGACGAGCTAAATCTCTCCTGCCGCTTCCACGGCGAGGCGCTTGAGGTTAGATACATCTTTACCGTAAAGAAGTTCGCAACTTCGATGGTAAAAGTCGAGATTAGAAAGGATAAGACTGAAGTTCTGCAACGATGGGAGCCCGCAGAGTATCTTTTCGGCGCTGGTTATGTGCAGCAGACCTTTATTGAGCGCCTGATCGAGGCAGCCTTGGCCGAGGTGTCCTCTGGGCTTTAAGAGCTAAAAATTAGCTATGTTGCGAATCTCACCCTGCTCGCATTCGTCACTGCTCTGATCCTCAATCGCCGTTAGCATCGTATGTAGCTCGCCAATCTCGCTAACCTCACGACCGTTCCAGATAAGCTTTAATCCATTTGTTGCAATCAGATTACGGTTTACCGAGAGCGCCACTGGGCCGGGTCGCTTGCGGTTCGGATTGCTAACTCTAAAGAGCCTTTTGGCGTACGGTGCACCACCGGAGGTGCTACCGAACATCTCGCCGAGCCAGGCCGGGCCCTTGCTGATAGCATAATCTAGCGACGCGGCAAGGCTGCCCTTGGCGCCGATCAGGCAGAAATCAACCCTGTCGTTACGCTCAGAGAGCGCAAAGCGGATAAATGCAGCACAAACGGCCCGCACACCCGAGGTCCACTGAAAGCAGCCGTACCGAATGTAGGCCCCGGAGCTCTTGCCCCGTATCGCCATAAGGGTCTCTTTGGTTGCAGAGCTAAAAAACTCTGAGGAAACTAGTTCTAGCCTCTTTGTTCCTTCGAAACGTAGGGTGAGTGTGTTTTCGCACATACGATAGTCCTCCTATAGGGCGTTGCTATAAGGGTAGTTCTAGCCTCTTTGTTCCTTCGAAACGTAGGGTGAGTGTGTTTTCGCACATACGATAGTCCTCCTATAGGGCGTTGCTATAAGGGTAATCGGAGAACGACTACAGAAAGTTGCGTGTTGCGTAAAAATAGCTTGGAATTCGGTGATTGATTCAGAAAATATAGCTGACCCCAAAGCCGGTATGATCTTGAGAGAGGATCTGCGCTACGGCATCGTCAGTGAGGATCTCCATTTTATTGAATGCTCTTTGCCATCAGAGGCAAACTACATCAACGGTAACATTATGGCTTCATAGTCTGGAATCGTCATTCAATTTATCCTCAAAATTCTTTCACTGCTCCCTTAAAAACACCTATAAACTCCTCTCCACTAATCACCGTATCATAGAGCCCAACATCTTCACCCTCATGCTTATTAACACCAGCATAAACTAGGCTTGCATCTTCATAGCGTTTGAACTTGTAAACAGCATCGTTCATCAATGCACTATTAAAGACGCCAAGGCTTACTAGTAGGTCAAAATCTTTGACGGTCACACCTGTTACTTTTTTAAAGAGCCCTGGCTCTAACTGCGTGATCACATCCTTTAATGAACGCTCACGGTAATCAGTCAGATACATGAAGACTGGAATTCTTGTTGCAAACTTGATCAGCTTCTCTTGAATTTGCTTTCTTAGGTTCTTGTATTCCTTTTCTTCATCCGAGAGTTCACGCTTTTCCTTCTCCGATAGTTCTTTTTCGTTCGCTTCTTTCTTGGTCTTATTAACGGCTTCTGACTTGTTGATAATAGTTTGAATCTCTTGATTCAAATTTCTAAAGCCTTCAATGTTCATCAGAGCTTCCATAGCTTTTTCGCTGTCCATCAAGCGTTGAAGCGTTCTGTTATCAACATTCACAAGTAATGCACTCTCCCATCTGCGGGCTAGTAAGGTGGCAGTTGTTCCACTCATTGCCATGTCAAGAATACCAGCGGCATCAACCTCTTTCATTGAGCTACCATCGTATGCAAGCACGGGTAAGAAACTGATGAATTCTTCAACTCTCTTTTCAGGGTTCTGCTCATCAACATTCAGCCTACAACTATAGTCAGCTATCTGTCTCAAAGCTCGTTCAGGTGCAAAGTCAAAGACGTAGCACTCTTCTTTAACAATCACTTCCTTGTTTGGTGACAAACTATCAGGGTTAGTGATTGTCCAAGGTGTTTGAACTCTAAATGCAGCTTGAAAATAAGTTTCAGGTGATGAACAGCTACGAAGCATCAATATTCCAGCCCAAGGCTTAACTGAAATACCAGTGGTTAGCTTTCCACAAGTAAGAGTGATGGTTTTACTTGCAAGAGGGTTATCCATCTTCTTCAATAAAGGTGGTAGAGCTTTTGCACCGACACCTGCCTCAATACCAGCGGCTACAATCACCTTATAATCGTGATAAAACTTATTCTGTCGCTGTATCAGTAGGTTTTTCATTGCATGACACGATGCCACGGTTGGAAGAAACCAAAGCGTATGAGAGAGAACATTTAACAATCTAGTATCAGAGAATGGCATCGGTGGTTTTTTTGCACCAAGCTTTAGATTGTCTACTGTAGTTTCAAGAAAAGAACCTCTTATGAGATCTAGCCACTTCTGAACTTCATCTTCATAGATATATTCAGCATCATCGCCTTCACCTTCTGCTGAAAAGAATTCATTAAGATCAAACTGATTAAATTCTCCCTGCATCGCGACTTCACGAATTGCATCAGGCAGCTGATAGGTAAGCAGCACCATTCTTGGAAGTGCACGATAGGGGTTGTTATCACCTTGCCATTCTAATTTTGCTCGCTGCTCATCTGAATATGTCCAGTTAAAGATCTGCTCTTCAATGAACTCACCAGATGACAGAGCCCTGAAGGGTGTGCCTGAAAGATAAAGATAGTGATTAGTGGTGATGGGAAGAATATCTTCATCGAAATCTTTTACACCGACTCCTTGAGCATATTCCTGCTCTTGCTGGCTCTCTGCTTCAAACAAATCTTTGGCATTCTCACGCCATGCACCGTAATGGTATTCATCAAAGATGATGCAATCCCAATTCATGGTGTGAACCCATTCGTTCTTGGTCTTAATGCCACCAGTGCTTTTGTTCTTTCCTAAGTAGTCTTGAAATGAGCCAAAGCATACGATTGGCTTCTTTTTATTCGCTTGGTCATAGGTCAGACCATCAGGTGAAATAAACTGCCAGCCTTCAAAATCAACGTGTGAGTTTAGATCATCCTCCCAGGCACTTTGAACTGCGGGCTTAAAAGTCAGAACTAAGATTTTAGTCCACTTCATTTGTTTCGCTAACTGATACGAGGCAAAGGTTTTACCGAAACGCATCTTAGCGTTCCATAGAAAGTGTGGTGATTTCTTTGGCTGTTCTTTGCGGAAGCTATTAAAATATTGCTCGGTCTTATCTACCGCCTGCTGTTGCTCTGGTCGCATGCCAAAGTTAAGTGAGCGGTTTTCAGAATTTAACTCTCCATTTTTGAGTGCAATGATTGCTGCCTTTACCCTTGCAACTTTGCATTCAAACCATTCGCCATCGGGGTTCTTAATACCTGCTTTTTTAAGATAACGGTGAACAGCTCTATCAGTAAATGTACTGCCATCATTTCGCATGGCTGGTTCTTCAAGCACTATCAGATAAGGTAATTTGCCAGGTCGTTTTGTTGGATATTGTTGAGCGATACGATCTTTAACAACTCCAGTAGTGTAACCAATTTTCAGCAAGCCTTTATACTGAGGGTTAGTATCCTCATAAGCATAGATCGTAGGCTTGGCGTCTGGTCTTGGTGGGAAAAAGTTCTTATCTTTCATTTATCATCCTCATCTTTTGGCTCGATGAAATAATCTATCTGCTTCTGGACATTACTTTTAGGAAAGAGCTTTCGGCGCTCTAAGCGTTCCTTGGCTTCTTGCATAATCTCTTTAATCTTGCGTTCAAATTGTTTTTTTGGCGGTAACTCTGTCCAGTATTCCGCAACTGCAATACCTGCCTTATCCAATTCAAGGAGTTCTATCTGCCCACGGTTTGCTTCAGTGCATAGAATAATACCGATTGGCGCTTCTTCACCCTCCTGTCTCTCATAGCGATTCAGCCATTTTAGATAGAGAGACATTTGCCCCATGTATGCAGCTTTGAACTGACCAAGCTTCAACTCGATTGCAACAAGTCTTCTTAGTTTTCTATGGAAGAACAGAAGATCGAGAACTATCTCATCATTCTCAATGATCATTCGTTTCTGCCTTTCAACAAAGGTGAACCCATGACCAAATTCAAGGATGAAGCTCTCAATGCTCTCAAGAATGGCTTTTTCTAAATCAGCCTCAAGATAGTTCTCTTTCAAGCCAAGGACATCTAATAGGTATGGATCTTTGAATACATTAAATGGAACTGCTGATTTTTCTGTTATGTGGGCGTTGGCGATTTCACGGCGCTCGTAAGCTTTGCGAGATATTTGATGACGTAGTTCATGCACGCCTAAGTTTCTTTCAGAAGCATCATTTGCATAATAAAGTCTTGCTGCATCAGTTTTAAGTCTTAAAAGTTCAGTAAAATGTGACCAACTTAATTTTGACGACAGCATCGTCAAAATCTCTAAATCTGAAAAACGCTCAGAAAACAGGCTCATTCGGTATAAATTACGCTCTGAAAAGCTGCTTCCATATCGGCCTGATAATTTTGACGATAGCGTCGTCAAAATGTTTTTCCCGTATTCTGCTCTCTTGTTTTTAAGGATATTTGAATTGACATAACCGCCTATCTCCCAATACATCAGGGTGACTTCTCGGTTTGCGTAGGCTCCAGCTCGGTATCTACGTTTTTCAATGATCGTTGATATTTGTTTGAATAGAGCGGCTTCACTGGGCGCAGATGATTTAATTGGCACTAAAGCCTTTTGTTTTTTGATGGGCTTTTTGGGAGCCTTTTTAGTCATTCACTAGCTCCATTGGGCGCACCATGGATTCAATGAAAGATATTTCCTTCTTACTTAATTTATATTTCTTGTAGAGTTTTTCGTCAGTCCAAGACGACGAAAAGTCCTGGACAGGAACTAGAGTGTAAACCTTTTTTGGTGCGTGCTGCGAGTTTTTTAGTAACAAAACTAGAAAGCGAAAAAATCGTGTCCTTATATAACTCATTATGTTTTCACATTCTTTGCCATCACTGCATGGTCCAATAACTAAATACGCCTCGGAACAACATGTTCCGGGATTACCAATAAATGGCTTTCCTGTTACCCAATATGAGCTAGATATCCTTTCGCCGTAAGCCTGCGATAAGTAAACCTTGAACTTGTCTACTAGTTCTAGGTTTTGTGCTACTTGTTCACGCTTTATATAACCAGTCCGGTTATAGGCTATAAACATAACGCTGCCTTCAAACGGCTCGCTCTTGAATTCGCTGAAGTTAGTAGCAAGTCCAAACGGCTTTTGTGAGCTGACGAGATTAGAAAAGGAAAGCTCCTTTAATTGGGCAATCTTGTGCAGAATAGATATGGCCTCGTTATATCTTATGAATGAGTCGATTCCATCTTCTAGAAGTGGTCTAATCATCGTTGACACACTTCCTTCAATAGAAGTGCTGACTTCACACTGTCCTTTGTGATCTCTATCCCACAAAAAATAACAGACCCCTCCGCTAATATCTACGCCTGGAAAGCAGTCAACGGAATTCGGAAAATCAAATATTTTCCTGATAGACTTGTCATTCAGCATAGTGCGCCGAAATTCATTCAAACCCATTCCGCCCGAAAACCATTTAGACGGAATGATCATGGCTAAAAACCGAGGGCGTAGTTTAATTGCCTGCGTCACAAACTTGTCATAAATTGGCGAGGCCTGGGCCTGTGCGCCGGCTGTTTTAAGTTGATACGGTGGATTTCCAATAATTACATCAAATTTCATATTAAAGATCTCCTCAGGTTGATCGGTGTGTATAAACTTATAGGCGTGAGTTTCTAACTCTTCGCCTCGGTCATACTCTTCTTTATTAGCTCCACAAAAAGAGCAGCGACCCGATTTCCAAGTATGCTCTACTCTTTCAAATCGAATATTACCTTGACTATCGTTGAAACAATCGCAAACTGAATACTTCCCGTTTGCATTCTTCGAGCAGTAAACGCTTCTTCTTGATAGTAGTGCGGTCAGTTCAGTAATCGGCAAACCAAATAATTGCTTTTGATAGATGTGATTAAGCCGTTTCTGTAAATTAGGAATGACTGGCTTCAAACCTTCATTAAGTCTTCTAGCAATCTCTCTAAGAAAAACCCCTGACTTGCAAGCTGGATCAAGAAAAGTTACATTCCTATCTTTCCAGATTTCACTCGGTAACAGATCTAAGATCTGATTAACTAAAGCAGGCGGCGTAAAAACCTCGTCATTGCTGAGATTAGCAAGGCAAGTCAACACATCTGGGTTGTAGTTACTATTTGTCTCCATCTGCAACCTTTAAAAAATGAACGAGCGGATACTCTTTTAATGGGGTAGGAATAAAAACATCATCACCAAGATCAGAGAACAAAGGCAGCTCACGAATACTTTCGTGTGCTATTAAATTCTTAAAAGAAAAGTCTCTTCTTTTAAGCATGCTGCCATTAACCGCTGACCATTCAGAGAAAACAATCGGTTGAGGTTTTGCTGATACGGTCATCAGCGTTAAAGCATTTCCCCATTCAATATTTCGGTCTAAAATAAATTTCGCAGATTTTAAGCAATCAGGGTTAGTGTTTTGCTTGTAGAGACTTTTGTATTCGTTCTTGAAGATTTCAAGCAAACGTGAACGACACTGCTGAACATTGTCTTCTAAGATATCAATTCCGTAGATGCTTGAGATGGTAAGTATGGCGTATCGCTCATACTCTAATTGACTTTTGCAGTAACGAGCTTTAACGATGTTTAGCTTTCTCTGTAAGATCTCAGATAAAAAATTACCCGTTCCGCATGCAGGTTCAAGAAAACGAGAATCTATTCTTTCAGCTTCTTGATTCACGAGATCTAGCATTGCGTTCACTTCACGCTTGCTAGTGTAGACCTCACCGTGGTCAGTAACTCGCTGTCTTGAAATTACTAACTGCTCAACTTCCTGTGTTTCTGTCATTTGACCTTATCTTTCTTATCAGCGTCTTCAGCAGCGTAAGGATAGGAAGATCAATTCACTTTCCGCAAGTAGCTGATCTGTGGTATCGACATTGCAATAGAGCCCCTTAGTTCTAGCCTCTTTGTTCCTTCGAAACGTAGGGTGAGTGTGTTTTCGCACATACGATAGTCCTCCTATAGGGCGTTGCTATAAGGGTAATCGGAGAACGACTACAGAAAGTTGCGTGTTGCGTAAAAATAGCTTGGAATTCAGTGATTGATTAGGAAATTGATTCGGAAAATATAGCTGACTTGGCGCTCGATCCCCCCTACCTTACCTGGGCCTCCGACAGATAAAGAACAGCTCCTCGGTCCCGCTACTAGGACGGAGGCGATCGGGATCAATCATGATTACAGTGCGAAAATATGTCGCGAGCTCCCTTAGAATAATCTGAGTTGGTACGACCAGCTCTGGGATGCTCATCTGATAGCGCTTAAAGATATCGCGGCGCTGCTCCCTGTAGAGCGTAAGGTTGACCATGTATCTGTACCGGCGAATACGCCGCACATCAACGGTCGAGAACGCGGCTTGATGGGGATCTACTGTGATAGGATCCTTTCTATACATCTCCATCTTAAACTCTGTGTTTACGTCAAATATAAACACGCCGTTCGAAGAGAGGTGTTTATGCGCGTTCTCAAAAACCTTGCGCCACTTTGCCAGGCTAGTTATATGATTCATCGTGTCAAATGGGCATACGACGGCATCGAAGCTCTCTGCTAGCGAGAAATCTGTAATATCGCCTAAGATAAGTTTGGCGCGTGGGGCTTTGCGTTTCGCAAGGGTCAGCATCTTGCGTGAGTTATCTATCCCGGTCGTTACGTAGTGCTTTGAGAGGTGCTGCAACATCGTGCCAGAACCACACCCAAGCTCTAGTACGCGCTTGGCCTTGGGAGTATAGGAGCGGATAAGGCGCCGAATAAATAGCGCAACCTCGCCCCGGTCCCCGACTACCTGATCATAGAGGTGCGCAAATGTGTCGTAGTTATTCATGTGAGGTGCTGCGCAAAGCTAATCTTCCTAGCCCCGTTTGAGAACCGCAACCGCAACCTGAAGCTCTGCTCCAAAGGCGCACAGTAGCACCCGCTCGCAGTTGTTATCCAAATTACGCTTGACCATATCCTCTAGTCCAAGGAAGCAAGCAGCTCCTGAGATATTACCGATCTTAGTAATACCATCTGTATAGAGCTGATCCGCTCGGATCTCCATGGTAGGAAGGAGCTCATTTAGCATTCTAATATTAGCCTGGTGCGGAATAATGTAGCAGTCCTTAAAGCTTTCAAGCCCAGAGAGCACGCGTAGGCGCGGTGCAATCCTGGTTCCAAACTCAAACACGCCCCGGCCACGCATATGAAGCATTATCTCTGTGCGGTTGTACTCACCCTTCTGCGCAAGCGCATTAGGAAGGTTGATTACATCCACGCTCTCGCCCGCATAGGTCTCTGAGGCTATGTGCTCGATGATAAAGCCAGCGGTACTCTTAGGGTCATTTGTAATTAAGGTCGCTGAGATTCCATCGCTAAAGAGTATAGCTGTTTTCCAGCTCTCCTTGTCCAGCATGCGGCTTATATGGTCGCCAGCAACTACTAGATAGTAGCTCGTCACACCACGCAACGAATCAACCATGCACTGGTTATAAGCAGCCTGGAGTGCCTGAACCCCACCAGCACACCCCATACCGATATTGCACGCCTGTACATGGCTAATGCCAAGTTTAGCAGCAACTAATGGAGCAAGGGTTGGGATAAGGAAATCAGTAGTAGGATTGCAGGAGGAAAAGATACCGGTAACCTGCGAAAGCTCAACGGAGGCGTTCTTAATGGCATCCAGGCAGGCATCCTTTGCCATGGTAACTAGATCCTCGCCCTCAGAGATCCTGTGAAGTCGCGAAACCCCAGAGAGGTTTGCAATCGTGCCAGGTTCGCGCTTGAAATGATTCTCAATAGACTCGGCGTCTATAATTGTAGAACCTAGGCGGTGAGAGAGCCCCACTATTCGTACGTTCATCTAAACTGCCCTTCCTTACTAAGTACCCGATACTATACCAATGGGTGTTATTAGGCACGTTTAGCACCCTACTTTTACTATTAGAATACGTTTAGCAATTGATTTAATTCTCTACCTACTTGTTAACTAGCTGAACAGACAATGTTTATCTATAGTGGGTGGTTAGCCGTTAACAACGCCTAGCGGCGAGGTAGTGTTGCTTGTTGCAGGGGGAATTATAAACTTACGCAACGCCTGCACCGCAACCAGGCTAGTACAGCGGGTCATGGTTCCTATGTCGCTATCAAGACAGGCTAGCGGACGAAGAGTGCCAAACCAGGCTACAGAATCATCTACAATCACTAGACCAGATTTCAGGTTGTGACGTTCTGAGATCTGGCAACCAAGCTTAGAAAACATCTCAAGTGATGAGTTGTAATCATCAAGGGACTCCGCCACCTCAGCACTAAACGGCGGCACAACGATCTCAAGCTCAAGTCTAGTTGGGCGGTTCGCCAATAACGTTGTGATTATCTTCACTAGTGATTTAGAGATTCGCGGCGATACCATCAGCGCTGTTCGTCGCGCGCCCCGGTCTGCGAGACCTGCGAGGTCTGTGAGAGCTCCGAGAGCTGCGGCGCCAGATTATTATTAACACTAGTAGCAAGATCCAAGAAGAGGTTCGCACTAACCACCGCTGCTCGGGCCTCTATATCAGCTATAATCTGTTTGAGAATATGGTGGTCATGCAGATAAGCCCTAAGATGATCGAGGTTGGCAACGATTAGGAGCTGCTCCTTTGCCCGCGTTAACGCTACATTAAGCAACTTGGCGCCCGTTTCGCGGGGTGAGGTCGCCGCTAAAAACCCGCCTAAGCGGTGGGGTGGACTCTCCGTCAGGTCAAGGATAATAATTTTGCGCTCATCCCCCTGAAAACGGTGCACCGTTCCAACAGCTACCGAGCTGAGCTGCTCCTCAGAAAGGAGATCCTGAATCAGATCAACCTGCGGACGATAAGGCGCGATAACGCCGAGCTGATCCTGGATTTGAGGGCTAGAACAGATCTGTAGCTGTTTTACGATCGAGCGCACAAGTAAAGCATGCAGCAGATTCGCTTTCGATTTAGCAGTGCTCTGCCCAAGCGGCGAGAGCGAGCTTGAATCAACGATTACTACGGCCTGGGTATTGAGCACAGCTAATGGGTCTGAATAGACGACAGGCTCACCCCCGCTGTACTGAGTTAAGAGCTTGCCTGCGTAGAAATGTCCGTTAATCAGGCTTACGATCTCCGGCTTACTACGAAACTGTGTGCTTAGGGTGAAGAGGCATGCGTGCTGCCCCCCCGCTTCAACTAGATCGACTATTCCAGCAGCCTCGAAGATATCCTTACTGTACCACTGCTTTACAACCGGCAATGATGAGAGAGCTATCGGAGGCAACTGCCGAAAATCTCCTGCAATGATAACCTGACGGCGCGCAATGCCCGCCAATAGAAACACCACCGGAAGTGGCAGCATGGAAGCTTCATCGATAACTACAACATCGAAATCAGTTAGTTGTTGGGGTTGTAGAAATGCCCTGGTTGCTGAGGTTGCCACTACCCTAGCGCGCGAAAGAACGCTAGCTCTCATCTCACGTTGCAACTCCTCAAGACCACCGATCGCCTCACCAAGCTCTTGATAGCGAGTCTTTGATTCGGCCAGATCTGCCTCGAGCGACGTAAGGTCTATCTGCTTAAGGGATTCAGTGATCTTAGTTAGCCCGGAATAAATAAGCTTTATCTCACTATCCAGATCCTCTGTTTCGTCTACTACGACAGGCTTTGATAGACCATTTGCAAAAAATATTCGACGAATGGAGGCAAAAAGCCCTGGACGCAGAGCTCGACGGCGAGCCTCGATCTGGGAGAGCTTCTCCCTCAGACCAGCCTGCGAACGCGCCAGCGTTTTACCCGTCTCTAGCTGCGAGATAGAGGCTTTGAGTGCATCGCGATCGTTCTTAAGTGGTACAAGTCTTTCAACGGTTTTCTTCTCGTTGCGGCGCAGCACCGAGTCGAGTTCAATCTGCTCTCCGTAGTTCGTTGCTAGAGTGTCACTAACTATCGGGCCAACACGAAGGATGCTTCCCTCGGGTACGGCGAGCTTGGCTTTGCCTGAGACCCTTTTACAGAGCGCCTCAAGGATGCCATCCACCGCCTGATTGGTGTTGGAAACCAGCAGGACCCGCATATTTTCGGCAAATAACTTGTATACAGTCGCGGCGAGCGTTGTGGTCTTACCCGTGCCAGGAGGTCCCCATAGGTACGAAATCTCATGGGCCGTCATCCCTTCAAGTGCAGCACGTTGCTCCTCTGTCAGATCGCTCGGGGGAGTAAGGGCATCTTGAAGCGGAGCCGTTGAGAGCTGTGAGATATTAAGCACCCGGTGTGCCAGGTGTGAGTTAAAGTGCGCACTCGGTTCGGCTCCTCGCAGTGCGGAGAGTCTCTGTGATAGAGCATGAATGAGATCGGCGCTGCTAATCGTTAATAGCGCGGTTTCAATCGTAGCGCCGCAGTCGCTTGTAAGGGCTATCGTTACAGCCCTATCCTGTTGCGCTACAATTGAGCCATCAATAGATCTCCCCTCGACTGAGATCGTAAAGTTAGAGTCGTCCTTAAGTGGAATCTTGCGCAATAGATCGAAGCGATACAGAAATCTACCTGGGGAATCAGAGTATCGCCCGAGGGGAACGGAGTATAGATCGAGGGGATCGGAGCATCGATCCGCGTTACCCCCTACCCGGATACCACCAGATAGTCTGTACTCGCGGCCTGTAAGGGCATGCTCCCTGCCCTCGACCTCGCACGCATCAACAAAGCGCGCAATCGGATCTGACGTAGGCTGATCAGTCATTGTGGTCAACTGTAGCATGAAGTTACTCTTATGGTAGGGGGAAAGTTCATCCCCATAGAAAGCCAATTAGGCAGATCCAGGCAGATCCGAACTGGCTAACTACTGGAAGCTAAAGGGAACACCTTTAGGGCATTCGAGACACCTCTTTTATTTGACTAAGGTGTTGAAAGGGCTAAATATTGGCGTATGCCTATACCTCAAGACAAAAGCTGTAATGATCTTCGTGACGCTAATTATAATGCTCTCGTACGCGGCAAATTGCTTGATGGGCCCTCTCGTCCTGCTCGTATAGAGCGTTTTGAAAGCCTACTGACGGATCGTCAACAGATTGAGGAGCTGGCATCTACACATACACAACGAGAGTTCTATGACCGCGTAACCGAGGGGCGATCTGACTGGACGGCGAACTTTATACGTATGCGGGATCTCCACCTTATGCTGCGTGCTGAAGCGCTATGTCCAGGCTCATCGGGGTTTCGAATTTCAGAGGCTGTGCGTCAGAAGCTAGTACAGTTCTTCTCCGAGGCGAGCCAGGAGCACTCTAGTGCGGCGACAATGAGCGCGCCGTTGCTTCCAAGTATTGGAAATATTACCCCCAAGGATCTGGCTACTATACGTAATGACTTGTGGGAGGACCTCCAAAGGTCGAGGTTTAAGAGCTTCCAGGAGTTATTCTGCGATCCGATGAACTTTACGGTGCCGATGCTCAGGAGTGAATCTATTCCTCGCAGCTTAAATACATGCAATCTGGCGCCTTGTCTTGTTAGTCCCGATAGTATGCCGAGCAAATTACTCTCGGATCTTGGACTCGTTCAGTGGCCAGAGGAGCGTATTACTCAGCTTGAGGTCCTGCAGACCAAGGGGGCGCTTAAGGTTGTTAATGGGCTAAAGGCGCTTTGGGAGTCGACCGAAAAAATAGATTCTAAAAGCGGTAGAATTATGATCGTCAAGCCGCATACTGACGCGGTGCTAAGTTTTTACGGTGCTCCAGCGGCAGCCGTTGATCCATATGTAGTAGCGCTCGATCCGATACGGTCAGATCTTATCGGGTCACTTCTTTATGTGCGAGAGGATGTTTCTGGTTCCTCTCACGCCGCATTGAGGGCCCAAAAACGTGGCGAGTTCCTACCCCTGCAACGTGTCGTACACTTCCACGCCTCTGCTTACAGCCTACTACGCAAGACGCACTATCAGCGAGAGGGCCACGATGCTGAGATAAGTGAGCTGGCCAAACTCACGATTGAATGGAAGGATCTCAATCAGCGCATCAACTCTGAATGGAAACCCGCTACGAGCATCGAGCATCGTCAACACCTGCACGGTCTACTGTGTAAGCTTGCGGCAGAAACTCACGAAAAGCTCGCTGCAGATTCAAACGTAGCCAAGAGTGAGGCGTTTAAATTCCTTCTCAAGATCGAAGAGCAGCTCGCGATCACGCCTAGAAATCCAGATCTAGTTATTAAAAATATAGCCCCAATTCTTACCCAAATGGTTGCAGCGTTTACGCGCTTAGATCTTCGCTCAGGGGAGATTCCGCAGAAGGGGCAGTGGAACGAAGCCGATCGCCTAGTTCTGAACAGGTCTATCAAGGAACATGAGGAGCGATTCCAGAAAGTGCAGATGGATCTCTTGGATACTCCGGCGATACTTCGCGATTATGAGTACTATTTTACTCAAGGCGGACTCTCAAGGGAGCAGCGAACGAAGGAGGCCAATAAACTTATCGGTCGCATGAACCTTGGTTTTGTATCTCTATCATCGAATATCAAGATCAGGCCCTTTATTGCGTTTGCAGAGAAGCTGCGTAGCTGTAGCAAAGAGCTGCATACGGCAATAGTGAACCAAACTCGTACTGGAGTAAGGGACGCCATCGTTAAGATGGTAGTTGTCTGTAAGCTACAACAGACCAACGCAGCCTTTGAGGTGCTGCGTAGGCGAACGATAGAGCATCAGACCGTTCCCCTCAAAGAGCTTGTTAAGGTTGCTAGGGAGCTTGCTAAGGTGGTTGAGGCCCGAGAGCTCTTTCCAGAACGTACAGTTGTAGGCTACAGAGAGCCTTATGGGGTTGTTGAGCAAAAGGTAAAGGATATTAAAAGGACGCTCCTGCACTATGAGGATATGGGGCTCGATCTAACTGCGCGCAAAGTGCACTATAAGAATCTCCGTGAATATCTAGATCTGACGGATCTTGAGGATATTGTGCGTAAGTTGCCGTAGCGAAAGCTGTAGAGCTGCTGAGTTGGCGCTATACTATTAGGGGCCGAGGAGCTCGCGTAAGGACTCCTCTTCCACTTCAAAGATGCGCACATCGCTTGGGATATCCGCGCCCGCCTCTAGTAGGCTTCCATCCCCAGCACCGAGCTCCTGAAATCGATTTAAGGAGCTGTCTAGGTTGCGGCGCATACCGACCGTGTCGTTATAACTTTTAACGACCGTATCCAACCCCCTTCCGACCCTAGCAAAGCCCGCCATAAAGCGCCCTATGCGCTTATGTAGCTCCTGGCCGAGCCGTTGAATCTCCTGGGCGTTCTCCTGTACCGCAACCTGGGTCCAGCCACAGGCAACCGCGCGCAGAAAGGCCATTAAGCTTAGTGGGGTTGTAATTACCACCTTATGTTGCTCTGCAAAGCGTAGCAGGTCATCGCCGCCCTCTAACGCCCCAAAGAAAAGACTCTCACTCGGAAGAAAGATAACGGTGTACTCCAGGGCGGGCGCAAAGGCCGCTATCGCAGGATAGTTCCTGCGCGCCATCTCCCTAATGTGAGCCTTAACAGCCGCAGCGTGCTCCTTGAGCTTGCTCTTACGAAGCTGCGCATCGGTGGCCGTTGCAGCATCGTAGTAGGCTTGCATCGGGGCCTTGGCGTCTATAATAACGTTAAAGCCATTTGGAAGCCTGACCCGTAGATCTGGACGGTATTGACCATCAAGGCCACTGACCGTTTCTTGCTCAAAAAAATCAGAGTGCTCCAGCATGCCGGCGTTCTCAACTACGCTGCGCAGCTCGTTCTGTCCCCAGACCCCCTGCACCCTTGAGTTAGTCAGTATATTATGGAGCTTTGCGGTCTCGCTTCCAACCCGCTCGCTAGTGCTGCTGATGCTCTCTAGTTGCTTCTGCAGCTGGGCATCGGTTGAGATCCTGTTTTTGTGGATCTCCTTAACACTTCTATCGACTTCAATAATCTTGTCAGCGATAGATCTGCCGATCGTCTCGAGTAGTTTATGGCCCGTGTCGACCTGCGCCTTAGAGGAGCCACCAAGCTGCTCTAAAAGCGCACGCGCCGTATCCCCAAACTGTCTTGTGAACTGCTCTGAGTTGGTTTTAAGAGCCTCGGCGGAGAGCGCTTTAAAGGAATCGCTTAGTTTGTCCTCGGCGTCCTGAAATATCGCTAGCTGCTCCTGGTAGCGCAGCTCCTGTTGCGCAAGACGCTCGGTAAGGCAGGCCTCCTGCGCCACTTGCTTCATGCGCATCACAAGCCACATTATGGTTGCGCCGATAAGGGCGCCAAATAGAGCCACACTTAGGAAAAATGAAATGGGCATTAATCTCCTCCCTATATACCAACTCTCCTTATATCGGATACCTATAGGAGATCTTTAGGAGGAAAAAGGATGCCTTTAGTATAAGTAGCTTAAAGAACGGGGTGTTGCGAGCTATAACCAGCCCTGCTCACGGTACCACCGCGAGGTATTTCGTAGCCCCGCTTCAACATCAACGGTGTAGCGATAGCCGAGGCGCTTCTGAAGCTTAGAGGTGTCGAAGGCTCGGTCCTTGGTAAAAAAGGCAACACGACGACGATAAAGCGGGGGCTCGATTCCAAACGGCTTGCAGAGCGCCTCGCATAGATCGGCTGCTAGAAAAAGGGGCCAGGCTGGTAGCCTAAGAAAGCAGAGGCGCTTATTATTAAGCTCCGATGCTATCGTACGCACTATATCTTCTAGTCGAGTAGGACTCGGATTACCGGCGATAAAGGCTTGGCCAAGGGCTTCTGGATGCAGCGCCGCAGTAATAAAGATATCCGTCAGATCCTCTACATGAATCAGGTGATAGAACCCCTGTTTCGCGCCAAAGAGTGGGAATATCGGCTTGCCTGCGAGTTTAAAGAGCTTTAGAAGCCGTCTGTCACCTGGGCCGTAGATCGCAGCCGGTCGAACTATAGTTATAGGCAATCCGGTACTGCGCGCATACTCCGCTATCCAGAGCTCCCCTTCAGCTTTGGTGCGTTGATAGATATCGCCAGGATCGAAACGATACGATTCATCCGCCGGAGGCTCCTCGATATGACCATGCACCCCAACAGTTGAAACGTGCACGAACCTTTTAAAGTTTGGCGAGCCATTAAGAGCCTGCGCCAAGAGCTTCGTGCTCTCTACGTGCACCTTGTAGTAGGTTTCATCCGAGATCTTAGCCTCTCTGTAAGCCGCAGCGACGTGAAAGAGGTACTCAACGCCCGCTACCGCTTGCTCGGTGACCTGAGGATCGTAGACCTCACCCCGTATCCACTCAATCGGTAGATCCTCTAGCGGCTTAAGGTTTGAGTTAGTACGCGCAACGGCGCGCACCCGAAAACCGAGCGCTACAAGCTTACGGGTCAACACCTGTCCGGTATACCCAGAAGCTCCGGTCACAAGCACACTACTCCCGGTAGGGATATCGAGATCGATCGCCATGCTATCCTTTGTCAGGCAGGTACAGATTGTTAGAAGTTGAAATTAGCCGTTAACGCTACGGTTGGTTCGCTAAATACAGGCTCATTAAAGTATGAAGCCTGATTAATATCTATATTCTCCCCAAAGATGTTCTGCACATCTAGCAGTAAAATACCGCCCCTGGTTGGAAGCCTATACCCGATACCGGCCCCGAATAACATCGCGTTATCGCTATTCGAGCCCCCCTGGTCGTAGCTATTCTCGCGCTGGTAGCGGTATGTCGAGGAGCCCTGCAGGAATACCCCGTGCGTGAAAAAGTAGCGTGAGAAGGCCTTACCACGGTGATCGTTGGTCGTATACCTATCGTCCCCCGCAATATCCTGCATCGCAAAGCGGTAATCGAGCCCGGCTACTAGATGCTCACTAAGAACCTCGTAGATATAGGCCGACACAAAATCCTGCCCACTAGTAGTAGAGTAAGGATCGCCAGCCGAAACCCCCCTCGTAATAACGGAGGTATCAAAGTCTATAGTAATATCGTACTCCGTATCCTGCTGTAAGAGATCGAGCCACCGTTTAGTCCATTCTGCCCCGTAGAAGGTGCTCTTACGGGGATGAAGATCTAGCCCAACACCGAACGTTTGCGCCTTTGTGCCGGGAAGGTCGTTGTAGCGCTGCGTAATGCCGCCGATTAATGTCGGCTCGATACTGGTGAGGTCTGTGTTGGTGCCCTTACCGAGCGACTCGCCGTAACCGGTTCTGAAGATCAGGGTTTGGTCCGGCTTGTATACGATACCTGCCTTGGGGCTCCATAAAGACTGGCTAAGGGAGTTAGGTATATATGGAGGAAGGCGCGGGTCCTGTGCAAACTCTATCGACTCAAACTCGCCGCCGAAATTAAGGTGAAGGCCATCCTGAATAGTAAGATCGCCCAGATACGAGACCGAATTACCATTTAAGTTGACCGGCCCCGCACTCTCAAGGGGGATATCAAGGCTAGTGCCATCGGCAAACTCAAGCTGTGTGCTTGTTTGATCGTAGGCATCGATATCGGTCGCCGTATTTCGATAGGTCAGTATAGAAGAAACATCTCCGTGATCAGAGATGAGCTGCGCCTCGTTCACAACGTTTGTTTCGTAACGATTGTCGCGCTTATCCGATTGCAGCAGCTCATTGGTGGTTTCAGAGATGTTGTCGAAGATCGTTGTAACTAAATAGTTATCCTGCGCCTCTGGATTGCTCGGATTAATCGGAAGATGGCGCTGAGCTCGCTCCCGATCGTAGGTCGAATTAAGTATAGCAGTTGTCGTTGCCGAGAAGCGGTGCAGCCACGCAGCACTCAGGTGACCGTTCAGAGCATTGCGACTCTCAAAGGAGTCCGACTCGTTCGTTATAATCCCGCGCCCCTCCAGTAAGAAACGCTCGCTCCAACTAGGTTGGCTCTGTAGCGAAAAGCCGATATTGCCGGCAGAGGCACGCGGGTCCTCGGTGATGCCGTTTCGGCCAACACCGTCAGCGCTTAGCCCTAGGACCATATTTTCATTCTTGTAGGCGCTCAACACTCCGCTCTTCATGGTGTCGTTCTGCGAATCATAGAATGAGTTAACGGCGGTTCTCCAGCCGTCCCGCTCAAGAAGTTGCGAATATTCATTGAGAGATACCCCGGTGCCGATCGAGTCGACTACGTTGATACTGAGCGGCGCAAAGAGGTTCGCCATGCGTCGCTCTGATAGGATCGTGTCAGCAGCAAAGAGGTCCTCCTGCGTCTCGGAGAGAAGTCGATGCGCACTCGCGTTCTGATAGTTATCGGTGAGAGCAGTTACGGCCTCTACACGCCCCCTCTCCTTAAAACCTAACTGTTGATAAACCCGCCCGATAGAGGCGGCCTGTACGGCGCTATCCTGGTCGAGTAAAAAGCTGGAGCGATAAACGTCCCGCTTGTCTGAAAGCTCTCGTACTTTACCTAGATCATCAAGGGCACCGATCAGATTATTCTCTGCCACGCGCATAAAGCTGCGGTAAAGATAGGGGGTCGGATCGTTTGGATCTAGTTGAATTGCGCGCTCATACTCCGGATTAGCCGCTGAGTAGTTATTATCCTCAAAGTAGTCTTTTGCAAGGTAGCTGCGGTACATGGCGCGTGCTGGCTCTAATACCGTAGCACGCTCAAAATCTTTGCGAGCTTCCGCGAGCTCTCCTTTATTGAATGAAACTATACCGAGACCAGCGTGAGGTAGAGCAGCCCCAGGCTCGGCTTGAATAGCCCTCTTAAAGGCCCGTTCGGCCTGATCAAACGATCTATCACCCAGTAATACGAAGCCGTAGATGGCCTCGGCGTACCAGGAGCGATCAGGTATGCCTTCAAGGAGCTGCTTCGCAGCACTTACGTTGCCGAACATAAATTGCAGCTCGGCCTCACGCGCACGAAGGTTATCGTCGTTGAGCGTAGCACCCCCTTTTATAAGAGCTAGGGCACCCTCTAGATCTCCACGCTCCTGAAGAACGAAGGAACGCGCTAGCCTCGCCGTAGCCGAATCAGGGGTTGCTAGAATAGCTCGGCTGGAAAGCCCCTCAGCAGCGTTTTTATCGCCCTGTGCTAGCCGCACAAGGGCTAGGCTCGCAGTCGCAAGGGCGTGTGCAGGGGTGCTAGAATAGCTCGCTACGCAAGACTCTAGTAACGCAGCGCCGCCCTCTGGATCTCCACTTGAAACCAACATGCGGCCCCTTTGCACATTATCTGGGGCGCAGGGATCTTTGCTTTTGACAACCTTTTGGCCAGGCTCCGGGAGAGCTCCCGGTTCTGTGCTAGGCAGGAACGGCACGAAGAGGCTCCACTGAACGGAATGCTGTGATGATATTATGGTAAACAGCTCTGGTGGCTTATTACGGGCAAAACGCGCCCCCTGCCCCGCAGCGAGTGCTGCTCGACCCATAGGGCTAACACCGTCAAGGGAGCCAGAGACCATCGAGATAGCGGTTTGATTTTTGTCGGTCGTTACAGAGAACTCAGTTCCCCTAATAGCCGCAGTAACGTGCTCGGTAATCACCTCCGGATGGTGCTCGGAGTGACTAAAGAATTGCAACGCTCCTTCGAGAAGATTAAGGGAGTCCCCCTTCTCAGGGAACCTCATCATGCTACCCGAAGGAAGCCGAACGTAGGAGCCGTCCGTTAGCTCCATGGCGATACGCCCTGGTTCGCCAACCCGAACCTCATCTCCCGATATGATTGCAAACCCCTCACTAACAGGCAGTAGCGCCCCGTTTCGCACAATCGTTGCACTGCCCTGCAGGGAGAACACCTTAGCGACCGATTCTTGAGCGACAGCCCCTTGGGGCGTTACAGTAACGGCGCAGATGATTATAGCAGCTAGTATAATACGGTTCACTTTTTAGACCTCGACTAGTGGGCAAATTATCGAACGCCACTAGGATAGCCCGAAGGGCAAGCTCTACCAAGATACGATCTAGCCTGCACAAATACGGTCGCCAGCCAGCACGAGTGGTGTTAAAACTATAGGCATGAAGTTTTGGATCCGTTCTGTTATCGCCATCTCCGTTGGTATCGTCACGATGCTCGTTGCGTCCGTTACGACCCTGGTCGATGACATAGAATATCGGGTCTCGGATCTTTGGCTTCAGATACGGGGAGCAGATGCCCCACCACCAGGGGTCGTAGTCATCGCTATCGATGAGGCCAGCTATCGGGAGCTAAACGTTCCATACGGCCCACCGTGGCCGCGTGGGTTGCACGCTAAATTGCTACATAAACTACATGAGCTTGGTGCCAAGAGGGTAGTGTTCGACGTGCTCTTTGTTGGCCCAGGGGCAGATCCACAAAGCGATCAGGAGCTAGCGGAGGCATTGGCTCTACTACCCTCCGTAATCGGTGTTGAAGCGAGTATGCGCTACATCCAGAAGCAGGGTGGCGGATATATGATAGAGGATCTTGAGCAGCCGTTTGAGCCCTTTCGAAAGGCAGCCAAGGAGGCTCTGATCGGGCTACGGGAGCGCCAGGGAGTTATCAGAAGCTTTCCCCTAGCACGCTCAGACCAGGAGCGTAAGTTCCCCTTCCTTGCCTACGCCGGAGCTGGACTATTTAACTCTAATGCAGTGGGGCTTCCGGGGCCCTACGATCTGATCCGTTACTACGGCCCGGGTCGAACGTTGTCTATATTTTCCTATTGGGAGCTGTTGAGCGCGGACGCCGATCTCTCTAAGGAGATCTTTAAGGATTCAGTGGTTTTCGTTGGGCTCTTAATGCGCTCCGATACCGGCGGCTCTCAGAAGGATAGCTACGTCTCACCCTACGGCCCCCCGCTAGTCTTTGGCCTTGAGGTGCATGCCACGATAGCTGCCAACCTTATAAATGGCTCGTGGATACAAAGACCCCCTCCGATAGTAGAGCGGCTCCTAGGGGCGCTACTGGCAGTAGGCGCTACCTTTTTATCATTATCGGTCTCGCCTGTTGTGTTTGGCTCAATGGTTGGGGGGCTAATAGTGCTCTGGAGCGTAGCAGCTTTTATTGCTATCCAGTCTGGATTCTTCCTTGCCGGTGCACCGATAGTGCTGATTGAACTCCCTGTTATCCTGCTCTGTAGCGCTCTTTATTCCTACCTCTCTGCGCGTAGATCAGCAGAGAGCCTGCGCTCCGCCTTTTCGCTTTACGTTTCGCCAGATATGGTTCCGAAGCTTCAATCTGAGGGGGGAGCGCTTAAGCTAGGAGGGGAGAAGTTATGGATTACGGCGCTCTTTACCGATATCGCTGACTTTACAACCATAAGTGAGGGCATGCCCGCCGAAAAGACATCGGAGATGCTCAACGCCTACTTCACCGAGGTGGTCGAGGTTGTATTTAAGAATCAGGGTACGCTGCTTAAGTTTATTGGGGATGCGATCTTTGCGATCTGGGGAGCTCCGATAAAGCTCCCTAACCATGCAGAGCTAGCGATTAAAGCCGCCATCTCAATCCAGAAGGAGCTAGCGAAGTTTAACGCCACACAACGCTTCCCAGCTCTCTTGACCCGTATCGGTATTCACACTGGGCCGATGCTGGTCGGAAATCTAGGCTCGCAAAAGCGCTTTGATTACACAGCGATCGGGGACTCTGTTAATCTAGCATCCCGTGTCGAGGGACTTAATAAGTACTTCGGCACGAGTATCCTTTTGACCGATGCAACTATAAAGGATGCTGGTGGCTTTGCGGGGGCCGTGCCGATCGCTACCGTTAGGGTAAAGGGTAGGACGGAGCCAGTTCGGCTCTTTACTGTCTTCGACCCCCCACTTGAGCCGGGGGTTATTGCTGACTGGAATGGGGCGCTGGCTTTATTCAGCGCTGCAAAATTTCCCGAATGCTGTGAGCTGTTTGCCAAGATAGCGCTGCAGGATGGACGTCTGGCTAAAACACTATCGTTGTACAAAGGTGAGTCAGAAGAGCTTCGATCGGTTAATCTTCCACAAGGCTGGGCTGGAGAGTTGGATTTTGAGGTTAAGTAACTCGTTGTATTCTACCGATAAGCTTTAAAAGTGGGAGGTAACGCTATGAAGATAATTTTTAGTGCGCTCGTTGTGCTCTATTGTGTAGTTCAAACAGCAGAGGCGCAGCTTACGACGACAGGGGCGCAGATCGTTTCTACTACGATAGATGGGCAGGCACCTAGCGGGGCAAGTCAGAATTCGGCCATCGCACCGAACGGTGATATAATCGTATTTAGCTCCGAGGCAAGCAACCTAGTTGCAGATGACAATAACCAACTTGCTGATATTTTTAAGAGCGTTAAGGGCGTTATTTCCCTGGTAAGCAGGGGCAGCTCAGGAGGCTTTCCTAGTGGCGATTCGAAGGATCCGGCTATTAGCCCCATACTTCCAGATGGTGGGTATGCGATCGTATTTGCATCCAACGCACGAGATATAGTTAGCGGATACCAACCACCACCACCGAGCGGGAGTCTAAACCCTACGCAGATATATATGAGGTTAGAGCCTAGCGGCGAAACTATCCTTATTTCGCGCGCATTAGATGCCTCCAGAAACCCAGTTCCTTTGCTTGGCGGTAACGGTGAGAGTAGATTCCCCTCGGTAACGGTTGTTCCATCAAATCCTCCCAAGTTTATGATAGGCTTTCTTTCGCAAGCTACAAATATCGCTCTCTCAGCTGATGTTGTAGGAGGGTTAATACCATTGATGGTTCCGTTTGGTGCTAGCGTAAAGATACAACGTGACGGTCTCGCCGTTGTTGAAGATATTAGGACACCTAGGATTCGGCCCGATGCGGATTGCTTTGATCTTGTATTAAGTGGAAACGGTAGCTACTTAGCGTTTTCCAGTGCAGCTACAAATTTGGTACGGGATGAAGATTTTTCCGGAGGGTTCAAGCAGGTTTTTCTGAACAGCATGGGGAATGAGCAAACCTTTGTTCTTAGTAGGGCTGCAGATGGGACCCTTGGTAATGGTGATTCATCTCTGCCAAGCCTATCGTTTCGGGGTGATATTCGCACCTTTCTAACCCAGGCTTCTAATCTGGGCGGTAGTACAACTAATGCCGTTGCCACTATTAGTAACAGCATGAATAAAGTTCCGACAGTTATCAACACATCTATTAACGGAGCTCTCAGTAACGGTAGAGCAACAAGCGCCAGGATATCACCGAACGGATTTTATGTGGCGTTCTCTGATACCGGTACGAACCTTGCCCAGGGTCCGACCGGCAACTTTGCGCAGAGTTACATAAAGAACGTGATCACTGGAGAGGTTTTTCGTACTAGCGTTACCTCAGGCGGAGTGGCTGGTGACGATACAAGTGCCCAGGTCTCAATCGGTGGAGCTGGATTTAATTCGCTTGCGGTCAGGACATCGTTTACCTCGCGGGCCTTTAACTTAAATAGTATTGGGGCTGGGGGCACTAATACACCGATCTATCGAGCTGATATTGATGTGCCACCACCCCCACTTACTAGCGGCGTTATTCTAGGCGCTCCACCAGATATCGCGATTACCTCGAGAAAGGCAACCTTCACGTTGCAGGAGTTCTCGGATGCTAATATAGGATCATTAAGCGTTGGCACCTTCGCTACGAGTGTGAAATACAACGTAGAGATCCGCTTAGCGAGACCCAAAACTAGGATCATTAGAAATACAACTCGCAACCAGATTACAGCACGCAAGCTCTCCCCTGGCAGCTATACCGTACGTTATCGCGTAACGGGAGAAACATCGAGCGGAACCGCTATTAAGAGTAAGTACAGCCCGAAGGAGACCTTCGTAATTGAGTAGGGTATGCGTTAGTCGACCGAGTGAGAGCTTAGAAATATCGAGCGCTCGAGCGCCACGAAGAAGCTCTGATACGGCTGTGGATCGAGCACCGGACGGTCATTAAACTGGGCGTTAGCCCGCACGATTATCTCGCGATTGCCACGCTGCCGCACCGAAACGGTCATGCGCATTGAGTAGCCATCAAGCTTAGTTGCGCTGACGGTTCCGAGTTCAAGGTCGGCCTTATCAACAACGAAACTTAGGTCCTGCAAAGTTGCAATAACGGCGCGCAGAGTTTTTTCACGATCCTGCGTATCAAATCCACGTGACTGGATCTGGCGAAGCTGAACCTGAGATTGCTCCGAATCTAATATGCCGGAGTTCATCGGCACACAGCCGCTACAGAGGGTGAGAACGAAGGTAGCGCACATTAGGTTTTTCATTAGATGTTGTGAGCCTCAAGAAAAAGTGATTTAGAGAGCTTTGAAAAAAACTCCTGGTAGAGTGCAGGGTCCTCTAAGCTCTCAATCCGTGAGATCTGGCCCAAGTCGTTCCACACCATACGCTGAAAGGTGATGCGAACGGTGGACTCCCTTGGGCTCATGGCGCGAGTTACTAGAGAGATCCTGATACGTTGTGTAACGTCTACAGGGATATTGGTGCCCACAAAAACACCGACTATAATCTTGTTGGTAATCTGCACGGCGTCCGTAGCGTTCCTATTCTTTGATGCCACAAGGAGCCCAAGCTTGGCCTCAGATTCATCGAGCTCAAAACCGAGATCTTGAAGCACCGAGAGTGAGGCTTGCAGCAGCTCCGATTCGTCTGAGGTATCGAAGCGGCGGGTCTGAAGGCGACGTAGCGAGGCCGCCTCAGGTTGTAGCGTCAGGGCCTCCTTCGGAATATGGTACGAGCACCCTGATAGAGCAGGGAGTACGGTGCTGGCGATAGTAGCTAGCAATAGAAACGGTAAACGCATAACTATTTCTAGAACTGTGATGAGTGATAGGCGAAGTCCCTGACCCGCTTGTTATGATCAAACTTAATTATAACAGTTAGGGTTTTTTGCGTTGTGGCGGAAGCGCCGCTGTTCGCTGCGTACGATGAGCCAAGACCCGCGCCAACTAATCCAGCTCCGACCTCCGCTCCCCCAAGGATAAGGCTCGAGATTCCACCAGAATCGCTAGAGTAGGCCCGCTCCGTTGAGATCTTGTCGTAGATCCAGGTCTCGCGTCGATCCTCGTCTGATGTAACTACGTTAGGTGAGCCTAGCACCCCTGCCACATCAGCTCCCGACATACCGACCCGCACCTCACGTTGCACCTGTCCGACGGTGATGGCGGATTTTCTGTCGGCAGAGACTGCGTCACGGTGGTATTGAGCCCCCGTACAGGCGCTCAGCAGGCTAAGTACGACAAGGGATATAAGCTTTATATGGTTCATGGTGACCCTCTCCAAAATTATAGATCTTTAGTCTAGTCTGGCGCGATTAGCTGCACAATATTAAGGTTAAGGTAAGCCCTTGATCTAACCCCGAGAGCGAGCAAAGATGAGGCAATAGGCGTATTTATAGTGGGTAATAAATAAGGAAACTGCATGAAAGCGACATACACATATATAGTACTCGGACTTGCAATGGTGCTGGTGGAGTGCGCTCCTGTGTTTGCCGAGACCGCCGTTAACCAGTCAGCCAAGCATCTGGATCTAGCGGTGCCACCTATTAACCCCAATATAATCGAGATCCCACTTGTTCCACCATCGAGTGCTGCCGCAACAGCTCAGCTACACGTTGATAACGACGATGGTGATGATGAAGACGATCTAGATGACACCAAAACCCTGCAGGCTATCGTGCCTCACGTAGAGGAGGACTCCGCCGGAGCTTTGGATGATATGGGTGATGATGGTGGTGATTTCGAGGAGTAGAAGCCTGCTCCTATCATTAGCACAAGCCCTATCACTATCAGCGTTAGCGGTCGCGCTAGGTGCTCAGAGAGTAGTGGCAGTCGTACGTCCTGTGGATTGAGGGGGTCTACCCACAGCTTAATGGTATCACCCTGCTCTATCCTCTGTAGAAGTGGGAGGTGGGTGATCGATCGGTATTGAGAGCCGTTCTTTAATCTGTACTCAACGTGTAGCGGTGTTCGTTGTCGGGGCTTGGGTGAGCCACGTAGCTCTTCTATTACCATCACCAATGCCTCTACGGACTCGGCTTTATTTATAAAGCTATAGAGCTTAAAGGCGTCGCGTCCACCGATAAGGATAAGTATGATCCCGATAATAATAAGTATGCTGCGCATATAGAGACTAAGATAAGCAAGAATAGCGATCTATGGTAGTACTAAAAACGGTTCCTCACCAATAAGCGTGGGTGGGAGGCTACTGGATGATGGCATAACTATGCGCGGCAGTTGGAGGAAAAGCCGGTCGAATAATGTAAGATAATGGATGCTGAATCCCTGCGCTGGAACGTGAACCGCTTCCCGTTACCTGCTCCCGCACCGGTAGCGGAAACTTATTTCGAAAAGAACCGATTAATAGAAGATATATTTTGTCATGAAAATCTCGAAGTCTATCAAAAGGCGGTAGAATTACTGAATAGGTTATTATTGTTATTCGCCTCCTCCCGAATAGAAATAGCGATATTGTCAACCAGTTGCGCCGCGCCGCAACCTCCATTTGGCGGCCATGCTGTCAAAGCTGGTTTTCAATGGTTAGTCGGTATCGGAGCGGGAGCAGGTAACGGGAAGCGGTTCACGTTCCCGCGCAGGGGTTTTCCATCTAATGTACCCACACCTATCGGTGAGGAACCCTAAAAACTACTGGGCTGAAATCTATAAAGTGTTACGCTACTGTCCATAGGGGCAGCTAACCTGGAACAACTTGGAACAGAGCCGAGAGTTTAAATTACCAGAGCCCAATCGGGCTCTGGTAGGCGAGGTTCCTTCATGGGATCTATCACTTGTCTTGCCCGATAATCCGCTAGAGAGCTCTTTTCAGATCGATCAGTTAGCAGAGTTAGCTGCTAACGTTACTCAGAGCTGTCATGAGCGCAAAATACCTAGCGAGGCTATCGTTAGAGAGATTATAGCTCTAGGCGCTCATCAACTAATGAGTAATGACGTTAATCTGCTCCGGGGGGCGATCGATAAGGTTATAGTCGAGGGTGGCCAGCTAGAGTTGCTTCCTGCCCTATTTATCAATGTGAGAGAGCAGTGCCACCACGCCTCGCAGCTCTCGCTGCAAGATCTCTTGGCAACATTCAATACGGAGCGCCGTTTCTTCTGTGGTAGTGAGGGAGAAATTGATGGAGGAGGTAGCGCCAAATTTCAGTCTCTGGTAGCAATTGCGCTTAATCAACCACAGCTACGTAACGTTGCGCATGGAGCGCTTATCTCTGCCATTGGAGAGATTCTAGGTAGCGTGTCTGTTCGCCAACAGCAGCGGGTCTTTCTTGCGCTATCTCCCATGCTTAATAGGGATACTGAGCTACAAGATATTGAACTTTTAAGGGATCTTCTATGTAGAGAGAAAGAATTAGGCCAACGTGATCGCTTAAAGACGCTGGGAACCTTCTCAGCCAGTATGAGCCACCTAAAAGCAGATAATCCGCATTTGTGGCAGCGCTGCCGCGAGTTCGTTAGTTGCTCACTAGCCGCGGGGTTCGAGTCGCCAAGGATACTCTTTGGGTGCTTTATTAAGCTTATTGAGAGCAAGATAAACCCCATAATTATTGAGGCGTTTCTTATAGCGATCCCACGACTGACACAAGAGCGCGCGGGTCAAAACACTGCGGAGCTGGTGAGCGCCGCCCTGCAAGCTTGGATTACTACACCTCCGAATGAACAGGCATGTCGCAGCTTTATTGAGACACTTAAGCAGGATGGAGCCGCTAATGTCGGACAGCTTTTTGCGCGCTTGCTCGCTAGTTGCTACGAACGTAGCGAGTCTCAGCAGGTATCCTGGAGTCTGCTGGGGGATCTTACAGGTGGCTTAGTTGAGAGCCAAACAAACACATACCGACACGAGATCCATAGACGATTAGCTGATCTTCACCGTGGTTATGCAAATTCGCTCCGTTTTGACCTTAAGCGCCTGCCGTATGAGACGGTCAGCCCGCTGGGTAGATTTGGTCTTGAACTGGGAGCTCTCCAACTCGTACATGCTAGTAGCAACGAAGGATTTCCAGGAAGTGGGATAGTGCTTAGTAATCTCGCCACCGAAAAGATCTTCGTTATGGATCCTAATAGTCCAACAGATCCATTTATCTCTTACAAAAAAGCCTGGCCATCCCTCGCCAGTAAGATAGAGGATCTCACAAAGCTGAAGCTTGTGTTATGCCGAGGAGTAATGATTATTCATGGGCCTGCAGAGCATACTATCGCCATCGGTCGGGGTTCTGCGCAACACTACTCCCTTATGATCTTTAACGATCACCACCACAATACATCCCTAATTAAGGCCCTGCTTGTTGATTCCGCATGGTTACTGAAGAGGCTCTCCCCCTGCCTTAAGGATTGGCAGTCAAGCTGGAATCCTGCCAAAATTAATTCCTCTGTTCAAGATATAAATGGGATGGGGTTACTGCCAGAGGAAGTTCTTGCACAGAATAGGAGCGATAAAATCATTGCGGTCGATGTTGGCTCACCCCTAACGATGGCCTCCGGCATTGGTCAAGAGATAGCTGGGTATCTGATGGAGACACTTAATTTGTTTGATCTGTTTCGGCTTGCGCATGCCGTGGTCCACAAGGGCTTTGCAGGTGAGTACGGCCTTGGTTGCGACTACTCGCTTCGACAGGATAATTCTGCGCAGGGAGAGATCTACCACTCTTCGATCTTAATGCAGGCCCCTGCCCCGGCAGAAAATGAGGGAGATCTAGTTGCTAACGAGGCATCGCTTGGGCCGTTGCTTGATGCGTTAAAATGGCATCTGTATCTTAAATCCGAGGGTGGCCCGGTATCAGAGCACGATCCGATGCTGGTTACAGCGAAAACTCTGAGCTACTCTGACTCGCCGGATGGAGACTTCGTACTGGATCTTAGAAGCCTTGAATGTCGTATTCATGATCTTCCATTTGCGCTCTTCGATCGCAGCTATCCGGTGCTTACACTAGATGTAGAGCTTATCTGGCTGAACGAATTACTGCCACGTTTTATGAATTCGTTTCAGGATCTGCGTATAGTGCCCCGTAGCCAGCTAAAGCGCCGGGTCTTGGAGATAGATACTGATTAACTGTAGGGCTATCTATATGCCGAAACTATTCACTACGCCTAAGTCCAAGTGCTACAAGTTTCTGCAGTAGCTCCTCGTATGAGTAGCCGGCCTGTTTAGCTGAGTCGGCAAAGTCCTCGCCGCTCGCGATCTCTGGATTGGGATTTGCTTCGAGGATAAAGACCTCGCCGCTTGGCTTAAGGCGCAGATCGATACGCGCATAGCCGGAGAGCTCAAGCGCACGATAGGTGCGTTTGCAGATGTTTTCGATGCGAAGCACCAGCTCTGGCGAAAGGTCTGTGGCGGCTCGGCTTACTATACCGTGCTTCTGCTGATACTTGGCGTTCCACTTAACCCGACGTGTCGCGATTAGCGGCGCGCCCTCGGGCATATTTTCAAAAATAAGCTCCCAGATTGGAAGGACCGTTAAACGCGCCTCCCCGATAATGCCAACGTACAGCTCGCGGCCCTCGATATACTCCTCTACGATGACGTCCGTATTATGCTTATCGTGCATAAACGCAACACGCTCCGTCAGCTCCTTGTCGTTATCAACGACGGATGCGGCTGATATTCCAAGCGACGCCTCCTCAAGCAGAGATTTTACAAAGAGCGGAAATGTGAGCTTGCGCGGGCGTCGCACCTTGCGACCCCTTGGGAATACGGCAAAATCTGGGCCGGGTATACGGTGGTAGCTCAAGACCTTTCTACTTAACGCCTTATCGCGGGCCAACATCATGCCACGCGGATTGCATCCGGTATGCGGGATCTGAATTAGCTCAAGAAAGCTAACAACATTTTGATCGTAGAGCGGTTGGTCGTTAAATTCCTCTAGCAGGTTAAATACTATATCTGGCTTAAATTCCCTGACCGTCGTGCGGATAGGCTCAAGATCGGAACGTACGCCAAGCATCGTCACTTCGTGTCCTAGCCCTCTAAGCGTTGAGATCACGTATTGTTCGGTACGCCAATCTTCATTGTGAAAGTCAGCATCGCTCGACACATGCTCAGGAGGGGTAAGGTCTTCGTGTGCCAGGCAGAGGATGCGGAGCTTTTTCATAGGGCAACCCTGTGTCTTCCGCTATGCAGGTAGTTCATGGTCTGAACTGTAACCAGCACCGTAAACTGTTTGATAGTCTCCTCCTCTGAGAGGGTCAAGCGCAAGCCAAGCTCCGAGGCTCGTCGTAGCATCGCCTCAAGTACCCTATCGATAGTATATTGATAGGTTCCCGTCCAGCGAGAAACGGTTGAACGAATCAAACGCCTCTTTCGTCTAATAAAGCTTGAGGCAGGCAGGTTTTTGGAAAATGCTGCTTGATCAGAAAATAGGGTGAGTAGCTCCTTGTCGTAAAAGCATGGGGTCTCTTTGCTGTACTTCTCCTTTCGAATAGCATAGTGCTCTGCAAGGGTCTTTTTAATGGAGCGTAGCGGGTCAAGCAGCTTTTTGTTCTGTACGGGCGCTGTTTTTTCAGCGATTTCACCCATTAGCCGCTCCATGTAGAGGAGCTTATTTATGGCCGGCCAGCCCTTATAGCGTTCGCGCCAATCTGAATTTGGCGTAAGCCATACGGCAAAGGTCTCTGCAAAATCCTCGTCCGGATGACTCTGCGCATACCATGGATCTAGATGTAGGACGAAGCTCTTACTGTACGGCTTGGGGGTGTAGTACTCAGGATATGTAAGAGACGATCTTCCAAAGACTTTTTTGCGTTGCTTTAGAAGCCTTAGACGAAAACCGTTCTCGATAGCATGCCCAACCTCGTGGCGCAAAATCTTTAGACACCAAGCCTCCTCGCCCCCCTCAACCTCCAGGAGTTGTGCTCGCTCAAGTTTCTCGAGTCGTGGGTGCGCCAGATAGAAAGGAATAGCTATGCCGGGTATACCATCAGCGCAGAACCACTCGTCAGAGAGCCAGAAGTGCGGTTCAAAAAGTATGTTGCGATCTCGCAGCTCCTGTCTAATAAGCGCAATACGGTGCTCGAGTGGCGTGCCCTCGATAGAGAGCTCAAGGTCGCACATATTGATCTTGAGCAGCTCTTCATCTGGGAGCTCGGCCCAGTGTGGTTGTGTTAAGCGTTGATTGGAGTCTCCTAACATGCAGATACCCCGCTTATTCCTATTCCTGCTGCGTTGTTTCTACGATCAGCGCCGCTTTATAGCGGGCGCTACCCTTGCTTACTATATCGCAGCTCTCTGAGGCCTGATCGAACACCACTACTACATCACCCTGCTCTAGCTGTCGCCTTACTTGATAAACCTTACTCTCAAGGGTCGGAGCACCGGCCGGGTGCTCTCCGTAGTCGGTTCCTTCCCGAAGTACGAAGTCTTCAATTACGCCCTGCAGTACGGCTGGGCTTAGGAGTGAATACGGGATAATCACACAGCGCTTTTAGTGCTCGTGTCCACCTGGACCATGCACATGCCCGTGTGAGAGCTCCTCGTCTTTGGCAGGTCGTACCTCTGTTAGCTCAACATCGAAGTGTAGCACCACACCAGCTAAAGGATGATTTGCATCGAGCATAATACAATCAGGTTGCATATCGACTATGCGAGCTGGGAGGCTCTGTCCCTCATCAGATTGAAGCTCCACTATCTCGTCTATCCCAACTGTATCTGGAAGGGTCCATTGCTCACGCGGGACGGTTATCACGAGATCTTCGCGGCGTGGGCCGTAACCCTCTTCGGGAGCTACTACAACATTTAACGTCGCGCCCACGGTCTTGCCGACCAGCGCCTTCTCAAGGCCGAGTACGATCTGCTCGTAGCCGTGTAGGTATGAAAGTGGATCTCCACCCTGAGATGAGTCAAGTACCTCGCCGTCTCCATTCTTAAGCGTGTAATGAAACGACACTACGGTGTCCTTTGATACTAGCAGCAGATCTTTCATAAGGGCTCCTATCGATGGCTATGCCACAGTTAATCAGCAGCACGGCAGACTAGTTAATGTACAAAGGCTAGCACAGGGCCCTAGGGCTAGGGAAATACCCCTTAAGCGGGCAAATTTAGCGAAGATCGGCACAAAAAGGTGCGATAAAACTCCGACTATGTTAGAGATTATGACTATAAAATATGGTGAGTAGTGACGTTTCCACAAAAGAGCTAGCAGCTCATACAGCCAAGCGCAGGACCTTCGCTATCATCAGCCATCCTGATGCCGGGAAAACAACCCTGACCGAGAAGCTGTTGCTTTATTCTGGTCAGATCGGCGTGGCAGGAATGGTACGCGCCAGAAAGGGTGGGCGCGCTACAAGCTCCGACTGGATGACCCTTGAGCAGGAGCGTGGAATCTCGGTCTCAGCCTCGGCCATGCAGTTCCCGTACAAGGGCTCTATTATTAACGTGCTCGATACGCCGGGCCACCAGGACTTTAGCGAAGATACCTACAGAACCCTCACGGCTGCCGATAGCGCAGTGATGGTGCTCGATGCAGCCAAGGGCGTCGAGGCGCAGACCCGCAAGCTCTTCGCGGTCTGTCGTATGCAGCGCACCCCGATCCTAACCTTTATCAATAAGATGGATCTATCTAGCAAAGATCCCTTAGAGCTGCTGGAGGAGGTTGAGCAGGTGCTTGGAATCCTGGCATCTCCTATTAGTTGGCCGATCGGTAGCGGCAGCTCATTTAAGGGGGTTGTTTATCCCGCTACGCGTGAGGTGATGCTCTTTACAAAATCAGAGCAGGGCGGCGCAGCCAGGGCGAGCTATCAATCTTTAAGCCTCGATCAAGCGTTAGCTAGTGGCGCACTCATGCAGGAGGAGTATGCGCAACTCAATGAAGAGCTGGAGCTTCTTGCAACGGCTGGTAATCCATTCACCAACGAAAAATTCCTGGCCGGAGAGGTCACGCCGGTCTTTTTTGGTTCGGCCCTAACTAATTTCGGAGTGGAGCCGTTCTTCGACCGATTTTCAGAGCTTGCTCCGCCCCCGCACCCCTATGAGGCGATAAACGGCGCTGGTGAGATAGTACGAATTAATCCGATTGAGCGCCCTTTTTCAGCCTATGTTTTTAAGATTCAGGCCAATATGAATCCCCGTCATCGGGATAGTATGGCGTATCTGAGGGTCTGTTCCGGGAGGTTCGAACGCGACATGGTGGTAAAGCATCACCGCTCTGCCAAAGATATTCGACTCTCCCGTTCGTATAGCCTCGTAGCGCAGGATAGAAGCACCGTTGAGGAGGCTTTTCCAGGCGATATTATCGGCGTAATTAATCCAGGTGCGTTCGCTATCGGCGATACAGTTTCACTTGAGGGGGGCTTTAATTTTAAGCCTATGCCGCAGTTTCCCCCAGAGATCGTAGCACAGATCCGTCCAACTGATGTCTTACGCCATAAGTCGTTTGACAAGGGCATCAATCAACTGGCGTATGAGGGTGCTGTACAGATTTTACGCTCGCTAAAGAATCCAAAGGATCCACCCCTGGTTGCTGCGGTCGGAAAGCTTCAGTTTGAGGTGTTGCAGTTTAGGTTAAAGGAGGAGTACGGGGTTACCTCGGCGATAGATTATCTCCCCTACCGCCATAGCGTCTACGTTCTTGGGGATGTAAAGACATTAGTCCTTCCGATGGGTTCATTTCTAGCGCTCGATGCGCGTGATCGCACTGTGCTGCTATTAAGCGCAGACTGGGAGAAGAAGTACGTGCGCGAGAAGAATCAGGGCCATGAGTTCCCTGATTTTATTTAACTATTTACCCCAGATTGCTCTGCAATCTGACCCTGTAAATAGCTGCGATAATCTGAACTACTTACTAAGAAAAATGTTAGCGCTCACTCACGCTTCTGATATACTAAACTTATGCGTAATCAAGCAGACGATGCTAAGAAACGTATATCTGCCTGTAAGCGCGCCTCTCAGGTGCTAGAGGATCTGCGCGCGCGTGAGCTGCCCAAGATCTATACAGTTAAGGGCTTACAGTCGCTTCTTCCTGCGTTTACCCGTTGCATTGAGCAGCGACAGCCCTCTAATTCCTCGGGACTTATCGAGCAACAACGAGTGTTTCGTAAGACCCTTTTTTCATGAAGAATATCTTTGAAGAAGTAGTGGCGCTTCAAGCCTTTTAACTAAATAGGGTTTCTCCCTCTGTTTTATAGGAGGACTCGCCCTGCAACGATGGGGAGATCTTCGCACCACAAATGATATTGACCTGACCCTACTGACCGGATTCGGAGGAGAAGAGAGCTTCATTAAGACACTCCTTGCACACTATGAGGCGCGAATTCCGGATGCGTTTCTAACAGCGCTCGATGTGAGGGTATTGCTACTACGTTCTCCAGCTGGCGTTGGTATAGACGTATCCGTCCCCCCATCCCCATCTCATTTAGGCGCTTAAGACGTTGCCCCAATTATGCGGCAGAAGCTCGTGGATTTTATTTACGGAATGTGCGCGCATGACCTGGAAGATATTTTTGAGCCAGTCATAGGGATTAACTTT
>JAPLFS010000054.1 GCA_026390555.1 Pseudomonadota bacterium | reverse complement strand
TAGTTGGTGTGTTTGTAGGTGTGTCTGTTGGTGTGTTAGTTGGCGTATTGGTTGGGGTGTTAGTTGGCGTATAAGTCGGTGTGTTGGTTGGCGTATCTGTTGGAGTGTTGGTTGGAGTATTAGTTGGTGTATCGGTTGGTGTGTCTGTTGGCGTATTAGTTGGAGTGTTGGTAGGTGTATCAGTTGGGGTGTTAGTTGGCGTATCGGTCGGTGTGTTCGTTGGAGTATCTGTTGGAGTATCTGTTGGCGTATTAGTTGGTGTGTTAGTTGGCGTATTGGTTGGCGTATTAGTAGGTGTGTTAGTTGGAGTGTTAGTTGGAGTATCTGTTGGAGTATTGGTCGGCGTATCTGTTGGCGTATTAGTTGGTGTGTTAGTTGGCGTATTGGTTGGCGTATTGGTTGGCGTATTCGTAGGTGTGTTAGTTGGAGTGTTAGTTGGTGTATCTGTTGGCGTATTCGTTGGCGTGTTTGTAGGTGTATCAGTTGGGGTGTTAGTCGGCGTATTAGTCGGTGTGTTTGTTGGAGTGTTGGTTGGTGTGTTGGTTGGTGTATCTGTTGGCGTATTTGTTGGTGTGTTTGTAGGTGTATCAGTTGGGGTGTTAGTAGGGGTATTAGTAGGTGTGTTGGTTGGTGTATCTGTTGGCGTATTGGTTGGCGTATTAGTAGGTGTAGCGGTTGGCGTGTTAGTTGAGGTTGGGGTAGCAGTAGGTGTGTTAGTTGGAGTCTGAGTTGGCGTATTGGTAGGTGTAGCGGTTGGGGTATTAGTTGAGGTTGCAGTAGGTGTGTTAGTTGGAGTTTGAGTTGGCGTATTAGTTGGCGTATTGGTAGGTGTATTGGTAGGTGTAGCAGTTGGCGTATTAGTTGAGGTTGGGGTAGCAGTAGGTGTGATAGTTGGAGTATCAGTTGGAGTATCTGTTGGAGTGTTGGTTGGAGTATTAGTCGGAGTTGCCGTTGCTTCCCATGGTGGTATTGAATTCTCTAAGGATCCTACGCCGCATTCCGCATCATTTTCTAGGTAACCGGAAATTGGAGTCTCGGGAGGAGGAGCCTGTGCAGATAGATCTAGCGGGGCGTTATAGGCGATGAAAAGAGACACGAGTGCTATCACGCAGAGCAGTGCGCGAGCGATATGCCCCCCATTCGGCCTAAAGCCGTTTGGGTTACCTGACATAGCTATGGCAAGGCCATAGGCCTGCTTTCTAGCGCTCATCTTACGTCTAGAGGTCGGTCACCAACCCCTATAAATTTAAACATTTATCAAAAATTTAAGCCCACTAGCTAAAGTGAACTAAGAATCTCTATTTCAGACGAATTCTCTTAAGTTTGCGGGCAACGGTGCCGTTAGTACCCGCTAAGAAACCAAGAGAGCCCCAAATCGGGCAAAAAATGCCCAACCCAGGGTGTCGACCTAGAAATCCAAAGGTCGCTGTGCACGATTCACACCAAGCAACGCCTAGTTATAAAAGCGTTTTGAGATACCATTAGCAGTAGGGGGCTGATCGTTTTAGTTCTTAAAGCGACAGATTTTTGACACGGTTAATCGCGATTTCTATGCAGTACGACACGACACAGTAGGTAGGGGCCCTTATTAAGGCCGTGCTGGTAAAGTAGTTAGCAACTGCCATGAGTGTACACGAATCCAAATCTGCAATAGGCGGCTGTATCAACGTACTCAATCTTGCTAAGGTCTGGCGTATCAGTGGCGTATGGAAAAAACGGCACGGCTTGCTAATCTCGTATAGGGTCTGAGTATGTGTGGAATAGTTGGGTATATTGGAAATCGTGAGGCCTTGCCGATACTACTCGGTGGGCTAGAAACACTAGAGTATCGAGGTTATGATTCATCTGGCATAGCGATGTGTACAGCAGGTGGCATAGAGATTACACGAGCCACAGGTAAGCTCGTTGAGCTTAAGAAGGTATTTTCAGAGAAGAAGCAGGTATCCACTGCGCGTGTTGGTATAGGACATACGCGCTGGGCAACCCATGGGCGCCCAACAGAAACTAACGCACACCCGCACTCAGCCGGACGGGTTAGCCTTATTCACAACGGAATAATTGAAAACTATCTAGAGCTTCGTACTAGCCTTGAGCAAGATGGTAGTATCTTTAAATCTGAGACCGATACTGAGGTAGCAGCACACCTATTAAATCGGTTTCTTGAGCAGGGGTTTCAGCCACTAGAGGCGATGAGGCTTATGTGTGCCGAGGTGAGGGGAAGTTATGCCTTTCTTGCTATAGACGCCCAAAACCCCGATCGGATCCTGGTCGCAAAGAACTCTACCCCCATCATTTTGGGGCGTGGGGAGGGAGAGAACTTCATAGCAAGCGACATCCCAGCCCTTTTACCCCATACACGTCGCATACTTGTACTTGAGGACGGGGACTTAGCTGAGATTACCGCCGACACTATATATATAGAGAACAGGGGCAGTATCGTCGCCAGGCCAGAGGAGCGGATAACCTGGGACCCAATTACGGCACAAAAGGGCGGCTTTAAGCACTTTATGCTGAAAGAGATCTATGACCAGTCCAGAGTTTTAAGCGATACCCTGCGTTCGCGTTTCAACGAGCTGGATGGCACCATTGAGTTGCCCGAGCTTGATAAGCTTAGGGTAAAGGCCCCTGAAATAAAAAGAGTTGTGCTCGTAGCGTGTGGAACCGCATGGCACGCATGCCTTGAAGGAAAGTTCTTCATCGAGAATTTTGCAAGGATCCCGTGTGATGTGGACTATGCATCTGAGTTCCGATACCGCACCAGCTTGATAGATGCCGATACCCTGGTGATAGCGGTTTCTCAGTCGGGAGAAACGCTCGATACCCTCGGAGCGCTTGAGTGTGCGAGCGGCAAGGGGATGACCCTAGCTATTTGTAACGTAGTGGGGGCTTCCATCTGTAGGCGCGCGGATATGGTGCTCTATACTCATGCTGGCCCAGAGATTAGCGTGGCTTCTACCAAGGCCTTTACGACCCAGATCGTAGCCCTTGAGCTTCTTGCGTTATATCTTGCAGAGCACCGTAACACGATGTCTGCCGAGGCGCGTCGCATAGTTTTACAGTCGCTAGTGCACCTACCAAGTGCTGTAGCACAAGCGTTGCGTGTTGATACGGCCGTTGCTGCTGCTGCCAAACAGCTCTGCAGCGCGCGCGACTTCCTATTTCTGGGCCGCGGAACCTGCTATCCGATAGCGCTTGAAGGCGCGCTTAAGCTTAAGGAGATCTCATATATTCATGCTGAGGGATATCCAGCGGGTGAGATGAAGCATGGGCCTATAGCATTGATCGATGAGAAGATGCCGGTAGTAGTGATCCTTCCCCGTGAAAAATTATTATTTGAAAAAACTCTTTCGAACCTCAAAGAGGTTGAGGCTCGCGGTGCACGAGTTGTGGTCGTTACAGATGCCCTTCCTGATAAAGCGCTAGGAGTTTCCGCTGAAGCGGTCATCTACGTTCCGTACATATCAGCGGAGCTGAGTCCGATACTCCTTAATATTCCCCTGCAGCTCTTGGCCTACCATGTGGCCGTTATGAATGGGACGGACGTTGATCTACCGAGAAATTTGGCAAAGAGCGTAACGGTAGAGTAGTTTTCGACACGAGTTCGAATTTGCAACGTCGTTCGATACGCTATCGCCATGTTATGGCTCAGCCTATTAGGATAGCTCCAACTCAAAACAACCAGACCTTACAGGCACTTCCACCATAGTGCTTTAACAAACTTAAAATAACTAGAAAAATAAGTATATTAGGCAATTTACCCGATTGACCATTAGAGTCCATTGGCTGTAGGTTTGTGGTGTCAAGTGGGATTAAGTGGGATGTTGGCCCTTAGCTTGCGTGGTCGGTTTTAGTTCGACAGTTGTCTCGGTTGTATTTCTCCTAATCGGCGGTGGGAAGGCGGATGAATGATCAAGGTCACGATGAGCAAGCCAAAGAGGCGCAAACTAGCGTTCCCGTTACTCGTTTATCCAAGCGCCCACCGCACACCTCTTTTCGTGGCAACTGCGTTCACGCAGTGGATGACAAGGGCAGGATAAGTCTGCCGAGTGAGTTTCGACGGGTGCTCGGAGATAGCGAAAAGCGGGGCGTAGTTCTTACCAATTATATCTCAGAGGGATCCCGCTGTGTTGAGGGGTTCGCCCTTGATGCTTGGGAGAGCTTTGAGGCGCGCCTGAGAGAGAAGAGTCGCTTTAGCAGTAAATTACAGCGCCTCGAGAACTTCTACCTTAGCCGCGCTAGCGAGTGCGCTATAGACGGTAGTGGAAGAATTTTAATCCCAGCATACCTTCGGGCATATGCTGGATTGGATAAGGAGGTAGTTTTTACAGCGTCAATCCACGGATTTCGTGTCTGGGATAAGCGGGTATGGGACACCATCTTTACGGCGTCTGAGTTGGCGTTGTTAGAGAATCCGGATCTATTTGCGGATATAGATATATGAATCAGGCCACAGGGGATGCAGTGCATATTCCCGTCATGCTCAACGAGGTTATTGAGGCGCTAGGCGCCAGGAGTGGCGGTATGTTTCTCGATTGCACCTTCGGGGGTGGCGGACATACAAGGGCGATCCTTAACGCCAATCCAGACGCATGCGTAGTGGCGATAGATAGGGATAGCCGAGCCATTGAACGGGGGCGCCGTTGGTCATCTGAATACGGCAGTCGCCTTGAGTTAATTCACACCCCTTTTTCAGGTATGGTAAAAGCGGTTTCCAACACTACCTTTGATGGCGCTTTGGCTGACCTCGGCATGTCGACCGACCAACTCAGGGAGGGGCGGGGGTTTTCATTCGCCGATCAGGGGGCTCTCGACATGCGTATGGATGAGGGGCTAGGTAACGATACTGCGGCAGAGTTCATTAACAACGCCTCAGAGCGCGAGATCTTTATAGCCTTAGCCGAGGGCGGAGTAGGCAAAAATGCCCGATCGATCGCCCGCACCATTATTTTCGAGCGCCCTTTTGCTAGCGCCAAGGCGCTGGCTGATGCCGTTAAGGCATCACAGCTCGGAAAACGCTCCGAATCCAAGACACATCCGGCTACGGTAGTCTTTCAGGCGCTCAGAATGAAGGTCAATAACGAACTTGGAGAGATTAAACAGCTACTCGAAGACGCTCCTTGCATAGTGAAGAAGGGTGGGCGGCTAGCTGCTATTACATTCCACTCGATCGAGGACAAAGTAGTAACTAATTGCATGCGGAAGTGGGAATCAGCTGGCAGCTATCCCGCGAATTGGCGCGGAAACAGAACTGAAAAACGGATCGGGCTGGTTGTTAATCGCAAGGCTATCGTGCCATCGGACGAGGAGATTTTGCACAATCCGGCGGCGCGTAGTGCGAGATTGCGCGTCTTTCAGTTTGGAAGTGATTTTTCGAAGTAAAAAAATTAACGAGCTGTCACTTTTGGTAACGACAGAATGGTAAATAGTCTGTAAATTTATTTAGAGGGTTAGGTTATATGGCAGTATGTTTGCAGTATCAGTCGGTTTACGTTAGGCGTGAGTCCAAAGCGGTATCAGCACGGGTGCAGATACTCGCGGCGGTCGTTCTCCTAGGGGTTCTAGGTGCTCGCGTATGGGTAAAGCTAGAGGCTACGGATCTGGGTTATCAGATGGCTCATGAGCGTCAACGAACGGTTGAGCTTGATATGGAGCGTCGCGAACTTGAGCTTCAGCGCTCAGTGCTTTTGCGGCCAGACTCCCTAGCGAAGTCAGCCCGTGAGATGGCGCAGCTTTCAGAGCATAGCCCAGGCAGGACGCTCAAGGTTTCGTACTAGTTGATCGGTTGGTTGTAACCGCTGATTATCGGTTGGATCTGGGTGTGTCTGATTATCTATAGCGGTTTACAGGGCAGGCTCTGTGACGGCTTGCTTTTATTACTAGATGACCATGTATTACTAGATGACCATGCACGCACCATTAAAATCAAAACATGATCAGCAACCGCCCCAGAGAGCTGCGCTAATCGGGGTCGATTTTGCTTGTGCGCATCGCCCAAGTACGAGTAGCCTTAATCTGGCTGGTCGGCGTCCCATGCGGCTCAGGTTGATAGGTATATTAGCCTTAGGATGGGTGGGGCTGCTAGTTGGGCGGCTCTATAGCCTACAGGTTTCGAATTTTGAGATCTGGCAAGATTGGGCGATCCGACAACATGTTGCAGAGGTTGAGGTAGCGTCGGAGCGGGGGCAGGTGCTCGACCGTAACGGAAAGCTTCTGGCGGTATCAGTTCCAGCCGAATCAATCTACGTACGGCCGAGACAGATTAAGGATAGACCACGAGTTGTTCGAGAGCTTGCAAAGCATCTTGAAATTAAGCAGTCGCAGGTTGCCGAGCGCATTAACACCAAGCAGCCATTCGTCTGGATTAAGCGCCAGGTTCCACGCTACCAGGCGGAAAAGGTCTCAGATCTAAACCTGCTCGGAGTCGGAACTGTATTAGAGGCGCGGCGTTTCTACCCATATAATCAGGCGGCAAGCGCTCTAATCGGGAAGGTCGGAATCGACGGAACTGGTCTCTCTGGTATCGAGAGCCTGTATGAAAAGAAGCTGCATGAGAACCATGTAAAGACCACTGCAACCCGCGATGCATTTGGAAAGATCATACACATTAGCAAGCTAGACGTTAATGAGCTGGGTACAAATGAGCTCGATACAGCGGATGGCTTTGCCCCACCAAAGGGCGAGGCTCTAAAGTTAACCATCGATGCTGATCTGCAGATTATAATGGATGAGGAGCTTGAGATCGGCCGAAAAAATGCCAATGCGAAACGGGCCATGGCCGTTATGATCGACTCAGAAACTGGGGAGATAATCGCTCTTAGCCAATCGCCGAGCTATAACTTCAATAATCCCTCTACTGACTCAAAAAATGCTCTGCGTAACCTGCTTGTTGAGACGGTTTTTGAGCCTGGTTCGGTTATGAAGCCTATCGTGGCAGCCGCTGCTATCGATGCAGGGGTTGTAACAGCACGCGAAAAGATCAATTGCGAGAACGGACGATTTCCATTCTCTAAGCACACCATCAAGGACGTGCATCCATCTGGAGTCATCCCGTTTCACGACGTAGTTGTTCGTTCCTCCAATATCGGTATGACAAAGGTCGGAATTAAGCTTGGCAGTGAACGGCTCTACACTTATCTTAAAAAATTTGGTTTCGGAGACCCGAGTGGATTAGCACTGGCAGGTGAAACTGCCGGTATACTTCGACCCGAGCCCTCCTGGGCAAAGGTTGATGTTGCAACGCACTCCTTTGGACAGGGGGTAGCGGTAACACCTCTGCAGGTGGTTCGTGCCGTTGCAGCTATAGCCAACGGTGGTGTTCTTCCGAAGCTATCGGTTGTTATCGATAAAGATGGAATTCCGGCAGGAGAGCGCATTATATCGGAACACTCCGCCTCTGTAGCACGAGATATGATGTACGGTGTTGTTGAGGATCAGCACGGAACTGGTGGGAAAGCCAAAATTGTGGGGCTCAAGGTAGGCGGAAAGACAGGCACTGCACAGAAGGCTAATCCGCATGGTCGTGGGTACCTGGCGGGCACATACGTTGCATCCTTTGTTGGATTTGTTGATGGCGCGGGCATGGGTGTTCCAAGAAATCTTACCACCATGGTTATTATGGATGAGCCGAACACCAAGAGCATCTACGGCGGAACGCTAGCAGCCCCAGTATTTCAGCGAGTTATGGACCGAACACTCAGGTTTATCGCTACCAGAAACGAGCTAGGTGTTGGAAGTTCAAGGTCGCCGTTTATCGTGCCAGAAAGATCGATCGATATTAAGGAGGAGGAGCTTTTCCCTGCCTCCTACGTGAGATAGGCTCGCCTATGCCGGCATTATGTGTCTGGCATGCAAGGTAGAGAGCCTATGAATCCACATTTTTTTGAAGCAGTAGCGGCGTTGATCGGTGGTATGCCGATCAATCCTCCGAGTGCCCCGCTTAATTTAACCTCGCTGGCCGCATCAGGGCTTGCTGTAGAACCTGGAGCGTTGTTCGTAGCCGTAAGGGGATTCTCCACGGATGGACATAACTTCGTTGATCAGGCCTTTGAGCGCGGGGCGCTGGCGTGTGTTGTCGAGGACCCTACTGTCCTTAAAGGGCGGCCCGGCATTCAGGTAACGAACTCGCGTGCTGCGCTTAGTGCGCTGGCCGCAGCATTTAACGGCGACCCCTCAACTCGAATCAAGGTTGTTGGAGTTACCGGTACTAATGGAAAGACGACCACAAACTGGATCATTTACCACGTCCTTAACCAGATAGGGGGCGGAGCTCTCCGCATTGGGACACTTGGCACAGAGCTAATGAACAGAGAGCGAGTTGATGGAGCCCTTACAAGTCCAGATCCTCTCACTATTCACGCGCTCTTAGGGCACGGCGAGCGCAAAGGAGTGAGGAGCTGTGTTATGGAGGTCTCATCACATGCGTTAGATCAAGCTCGGGTCGACGATGTCTGCTTTGATGTCGTGATATTTATGAACCTGAGCCGTGATCACCTCGATTATCACGGAACATTTGAAGCCTACTTTACCGCCAAGCGAAAGCTCTTTGAGCTGATAGCTCGTGGAAAGAAGGCTACAAAGGTAGCAGTTATTAATGCAGATGATCCGTATGGAATGAAGCTGATAGCAGAGCTTCCGGCACTAGGGTTGCGAGATCTATCATTTGGAAGCTCAGAGCTAGCTTCTGTCCGTATTGAGAAGATAACGGAGCGGGCCGGTGAGATGAGCATAGTGCTTAGGCTAAGAGGGGATGATAGCCCCTATACTATAGAAACCCCCTTTGTCGGTCTTCATAATGCAGAGAACGTTACGGCCGCATTTGCGGCCTGTCTTGGACTTGGATACGAGGCTAGCGAGATTATAAGCTCCTTACGGAGCGTTCCACAGGTTCCGGGGCGACTTGAGCGAATTGATTCTAGCTCTCCCAGGGTTTTCGTAGACTATGCGCATACGCCAGACGCGCTCGATCGAGCTATTAAGGCCGTTCGTGTTTCCACCGTTGGAGAGCTCTGGGTAATCTTCGGTTGTGGTGGGGATAGGGATCGGGGCAAGCGGCCGCAGATGGCCAAGATAGCGGCGCTCGGTGCTGACCACGTTGTAGTCACATCGGATAATCCCCGCAGCGAAGACCCCCGGGCGATCCTAGCAGATATTCTAAGTGAAGGAACTAAACCGAGCATGATAGAGCTCGATCGCGCGATCGCCATTACTACAACCGTTCAGAGAGCTGCCCCAAACGATACGATCCTTATAGCTGGCAAGGGACACGAGGATTATCAAATTATAGGCAAGGAACGTTTCCGTTTTTCAGACCAGGATGTTGCCAGCCAGGCGCTTAAGCGGCGAACGTAATAACCCTGCTAGGGAGTTACTAGCTCTTTGGACAGAGCGCTATCGCGCCATTCTTGATGCAGTAGCGGTTACATCCGTTAGGAATAGTAATCGTAGTGCTTCCGTTTAAGGTATAAGCAGCACCATCTGAATTCACTACCTGCACCCGTACGTTTGCACCGTATGCGCAGCCAGCTTTTGAGAATCGCGCCAGGCTTCCGAATCCGTTTCCACCACCCTGATTGGTTCCGGTTTCACCGTTTACAATTACGGTTGTACCAGATGGGCCAGTATGAACAGCGAGTCTGCCGTTACTGTCTGATACAGGTTTCCAGAGAAACTCTCCAACTTCATCTGCGATCGTTTCTTCGGTAGCATCTGCAAGTGCGATGTAACACGAAGATAGGAGCTCACCTGAGCACGGATCCTTTTCAATGGATGCAAGCCCTGATAAGATCAGATCTTCAGAGAAATTTGTACCTTTTGCCGAAAAGAGCTGCCCAAGGACACCAGTTCCACCGGACTCTAGCTGAACTGAGCAATCCTTACTCGCTTGATAGAAAAACACCTCACCCTGTGCCGCGAGAGCGTTTAACCGGCTCTTTGCAGCACTTGCTTTAGCGTCTTGTGAAATAATCCCTAGATTATGTAGCTTGAGTAGCTTTGTTTCTGTGGCGCTTGTAAAAATAAGCAGGTTATTACCAAGCACACGCACTGTACCCTTAGAGGCCTCTGAGCGAGCGACCGAATCCTGACGAGCGCCTTTGTATACCGTTCCGCAGCTGGTGCGGAAGGTGCCAGGATCTGATGGGTTTGCAGAGCTGTCGTCACCATCATCTTTGGTACATCCGCTAGAGAATAATAGTGCGATAGCGAGGAGGATAGATTTAATAGATGAATTCTTCATATAGCCTTGTAAATGTCTGAGCAGCTGATTTTTAGATATGCCTGTTGCCAAGTCTCTCCAACTATTTCTGACAGCTTTGCTATCCACCTATCTGCAAATGCCTTAAAAGTGCTGCAGTATTTTATTTTTACTAGATAAATCAGATAGATACGAATGTTACTAGGGTCTGCCTACTGGCATGCTAGGATCGTTATATTAATCCATTCCCTCAGCACCCATCTCGACGACCACACCGGCTGGTGTTACATTTCAAATTCTAAGCTTATTAGCTTGCTACTGCCTTTCACGGAACATTACAGTGTTGTACGAACTCCTTTATTCCCTTCACGATACCTATAGCTGGCTCAACGTTTTTAAGTACGTAACTTTTCGTTGCATGTTGGCGTTCCTGTTTACCTTTGTGTTTGTGTTGGTTGTGCAGCCGCTTTTTATCCGGTGGCTTAATGAACGTGGCATTCGGGGCCAACCGATTCGAGAAGATGGACCAAAGGCGCATGAAGCAAAGCGTGGAACACCGACCATGGGAGGCATGGTTGTTGTTGTTGCAGTGCTCCTTTCAACTCTACTTCTGGCAGACCTAACTAATGTGAAGGTATGGCTTGCTCTCCTTGTTATGAACGGATTCGCCTATCTCGGTTTTGTTGATGATTGGAAGAAGATAGAGAAGCAAGATTCAAAGGGTCTCTCTGAGCGTGGTAAGCTCTTTGTGCAGTTCGGGCTTGGGGCGGGTGTGGCTATTATTCTTTGTCTGCTCGGTGGTTCAACCGATCTTACGATTCCATTTTGTAAGGACGTTACGATTAAGCTAGGGGTTGTAGGCTTTGTGCTCTTTACCTCATTTATGCTTGCAGCCACCTCAAACGCCGTGAACTTTACGGATGGATTGGATGGTCTTGCTATCGGCCCAGTTATGACGGTCGCGTGCACATACGCTATCTTTGCTTATCTTGCGGGGAGTCCGAAATATGCAGAGTATTTAGGAATACACCATGAGAATGGAGCGGCAGAGCTGGCGATAATGCTCTCTAGTATATTTGCAGCTGGCCTGGGCTTCCTCTGGTACAATACCTTTCCGGCGCAGATCTTTATGGGTGATACAGGGTCAATGGCGCTCGGCGGGACCCTTGGATTTATAGCTGTTTTGGTCAAGCAGGAGCTGATCCTGCTCGTTGCAGGGGGGGTATTTGTTATAGAGGCGGCTTCGGTTGTTATTCAGCGTTACTACTACAAGTTCACCAAGAAGCGGGTGTTTCGTATGGCACCGATCCATCATCACTTTGAGTTAGCAGGTTGGGCGGAGCCAAAGATAATCGTCCGTTTTTGGATTATCTCAATAGTATTAGCTATCCTTGCGCTTACATCTCTTAAATTACGATAGCTATGTCATTTCAAGATAAGATCTCTCTGCTGAAGTGTTCTAATAAAAAGGTCTTGGTAATCGGCCTCGGAATTAGCGGAATCGAGAGTGCTAGGTTTTTGCGTCGGCACGAACTCTCAGTAAGGCTCATTGAGCGACAGAGTGAGGAGCTCTTTCTATCTAAATCAAAGTTCTCTTATGCGGTGCAGGAGCTACGAGCCCTCGGTGTAGAGATCTGTTTTGGATTAGATGGTGAGCGTATCGCGCCACTTCTAGCTGACGTTGGACTCGTTATTCTGAGCCCAGGTGTGCCGATTGAGTCGGCGGTGGTTGGTACCATCAACCGCCTTGGAGTTCCGTACGTTTCAGAGCTAGAACTCGGGATTGAGCTGCATGGTGGCAGAAGTTTGGTAGTTACCGGTAGTAACGGTAAGAGTACGACCGTATCGCTGCTTGATTTTATTTTGCGTCAAGCCGGGCTGCGTTCGTATCTATGTGGAAACGTAGGAACACCGGTGATCTCTAACGAGGAGCTACATCAGGAGAGTGTAGGGCAGAGGTCTTTGCTTGTTGTAGAGGCATCGAGCTATCAGCTTGAGGCCTGTACGGTGCTTAAGCCCGCCGTGAGTATTATCCTTAATCTTAGCGAGAACCACCTTGAGCGACACGGTAGCCTTGAGCGTTACGGTGCTGCAAAGGGTAGGGTAATGCGCCTACAGACGAGCGAGGATCTCGCGATCGTTAACGCTGATGATCCCGCTGTTATGTCGCTTGCGAACTCCTGCTCGGCCACATTGGCTCTCTTTGGAAGGGCAGCCCTTACAGAGCTTACTAAGAGAGCTCCGATCTGTGCGTCGATTGACGAGTCAAACCCAGATGGGGCTATTATTCGGGTCAGTATTGAGGGCAAGACCGAGCTGTATGAAACCAGATCTAGTGCGTTGCTTGGCGCACACAACCGCTACAATATGGCGGCGGCTATCCTTGCCGCTCGTCGTATCGGCGTAGTGCCAGAAGTAATTCAGAGTAGCCTCGATACCTTTACGCCCCTTGAGCACCGCCTTGAGGTTGTTGTTCGCAGAGATATGGATACAGCGCTTGTTATAAATGATTCAAAGTCAACGACCGTTGCGGCCTCTATCGCCGCTCTTTCGACGGTTCGCAGGCACTTTCCACAGCATCGATTGATTATTATGATCGGAGGGCTCTCAAAGGCCGGTTCATGGGAACCGCTGCTTGCTTTAATCAAGGCTGAGGGTAGTTTTATCGAGCCCCTAATATGTTTCGGTAAGGATGGGCCATTACTAGCGAGTCACTGCCGTGCTCAACATATCCCCTGTATTGTAGCGGCAACCCTGCGCAGCGGAGCCGATCTGGCGCTAGAGAGCTTAGACCAGCTTGGGCAGGGTGTGGTGCTCCTAACACCGGGGTGTGCGAGTTTCGATGAGTTTACTGATTTTGAGCACCGCGGTACCGAGTTTAAACGCTATGTGCATGAGGCTATAAAGCTACCAATCTCGGTATGATATGAGGATACTAATAACCAACGATGATAGTCATAGCTCACCACTGCTTGAGATAGCAGTTGAATACTTTTCAAAGTTAGGCGAGGTTCACCTGATAGTTCCGCTGCATGAGCAGAGCTGGACGGGAAAGAGCATGACCCGCTTTAATCCTGTGCATGTTCATCGCGCGGAGCTATATGGTCATGCTGCGAGTTATGTAGGCGGTACTCCGGCTGATTGCGTGAATCTTGGTATCTATAATCTGATGGATACTAAACCTGATCTGGTGGTGTCCGGCATTAATGCGGGATTCAATATCGGAGTTGGCTTTATCCTCTCATCTGGAACCGTTGGAGCCTGTCTTGAGGCCAATTTGGCGCATATTCCAGCGATCGCACTTTCACAGGCATTTGATACAGCCACACGCAATCGCTATATGGCTGAGTACATGATTGAGGCTGCACAGCGGCAGATCTTTCGTGAGCAGAGCTTTAAGGTGCTTGATCGGGTAACGGGTGCTCTATTCAGTAACGCCGCAAAAGCCGATACCCTGTCATGTCCGATCACCTGGAACGTGAATCTTCCCTTTAATCTGCGCGATCCGGAGGTGCTTAAGGTCGCTCCGATCGGAGCCACCCGTTACGGCAAGTGTTTTATCGAAGAGCCGCTACTTGAAGGGAGCCAGATCCGAACCTTTAGGCACGCAAAGATAGATGAGGTGCGGGATCCAGATCCAGGCTGCGATAGTAGTCAGATTCATAACGGCTGCGCGACTATCTCTCCTCTAGATCTATGGGGTATCACTGGATCGGGCCAGGATAAAAAGATTGAGCACATCCTAGCAGGCTTTGCGCCTAGCGCCTCTACTACTGCTTAAGCGAGCTCCGTACCGCCTGCCGTAGAATAAAGCTCCTCTTTGCTCCATCCGTTACCTCTAGCAAGTTATCATAGAGGCGCGGATCAACTAGCAGCGCTCCAAGGGTTCCCGTGCCGTTTGCCAGGGCGTCGGAGGCTATCTTTAGATTAGAAGCGGTCTGATGGAAGGCGATCAGGGTCGCCTCAATTCTTTTTGCAACAACGCCCGGCTCAATATCTGTATAGATTAGATCGTGTAGAAGACCTCGCCCTGTTTTTGCGGCGCCAAGTAGCTCAGAGAGGTTGTCGCTTGCCGCAGAGATGCTTGTGGTGGCTGTAAAGAGCTGGTCTACCGCCTTACTGCCATTCTCCTCAAAAACAAGGGCATGAATTAATCCCTTGCCGGAGCGGATCTCGCTAACGATTGAGCTTATATCCTTTGAGGCAGAGCTGAGGCTATCAACCAGCTTCTTTCCATCCGTCTCGGAGTAGATCATTCGATGAATAAAACCTTGCTCCGTTTTAATGGCAGTAAAGATTTCGGCCATACTTTTAGTTGCGGCTGCGATATCTGTAAATGTATCTGGCGATAGTCCTACTAGGGATTTATTGATACGCTCTGTAATCTGTGTGGTATTCTCAACAGCAGCCTGTGCGCGTGCCATGATCCTCTGAATATCGGCACCCTCGACGGTCTGAAGCTCTGAGAGTGGGGCGAGAGATGCGGTCTGTGAGCCAGGTGTAATAGCCACGTATCTATCGCCGAGTAGCCCCTGTGTTTCGATTGAAACAACGGAATCTGAGTGTACGCGCTCAAGGTATGAGTTGTTAATAAGCAGGGTGACGTGCACCCTTAGATCGCCCAGTTTTTTTGAGAATCCAACCTCCGCAACCCGCCCGATCGTAATGCCACCGAGCCGTACAGGTGCTCCTGAGGAGAGTCCCTTTACATCTGAAAACGAGGCATAGAACTCACTCTGTTTGGCAAAGATCTGGCGCTCTTTTCCCATGATTAAGATAAGGGCCGCAATAAGGGCCAGGGTGATTACAACGAAAAGCCCAGCGGTCAGCTCATTTCTAATCCTCATATGTCCTCTCTCCATGAACCAGATACAAAATCCGCTACAAGTGGGCTTTGTTTCACAACGGTGTCAACCGGCCCATCTGCTGCGATAATACCATGACTGAGTAGCATCCATCGATCTGATATACGTTTAGCGCTCTGTATATCATGAGTAACGACGAGCGAGGTAATTCCCTGTTCGCGTGAACACTTAATGATCAGGTCATCGATCAGACGAACAGAGGTTGGATCTAGGCCGGTAGTGGGCTCATCATAGAGCATAATCTTTGGCGAGGTGGCGAGCGCGCGCGCAAGACCGACCCTTTTTTTCTGACCACCTGAGAGCTGAGAGGGAAACTTCTCCTCTATTCCTGAAAGTCCGACCATCTCAAGACGCTCATGCACGATCGCTGCCAGCTTGTCTTCGTTGCGCTCGCCCCGTTCACGTAAGCCGTATGCTACGTTTTCAAAGACCGAGAGGGAGTCAAAGAGCGCAGCGCCTTGAAATAGCATCCCTAAATCGACCCGTAACGAGCGCAATTCGTGCTCAGTAAGATCGAGAATATTACGACCTAGAACCTGTATTGAGCCCGCTGAGGGAGCAAGCAACCCGATAATGAGTTTGAGGATTATAGTTTTTCCGGCGCCGCTCGGTCCAAGGATGGTTGTAATCTCTCCTGGGCGCAGAGCAAAGGTAAGACCACGATGCACATGATTCGCTCCAAAGCGGGTGTGCACATCTGTGAATTTTATTGTAGAGCCCTGTGAGTTCATCACTAGTTAAGTATTATAAGTAGTTTTGTAATGAAAAAATTCGAGACTAAAACCGTGAGTGAGCCAGTAACAACGGCCGAGGTTGTCGTTAGACCAACCCCCTCCGTCCCTCCGCGGCACTGCATACCTTTATAACATGCGATCGAAACAACGATTAGCCCAAAGACAGTGCTCTTAATCAGGCCCTCTAGGACGTCATGAATCTGTACCGCATAGAGGTACGAGCGGTAGTACTGGTGTGCGCTAATATCAAGCTCAAATACAGCGACGGTCATGCCACCAAGTACCCCTGTGATAACGGCCAGGCCAGAGAGGAGCGGCATCGAGATTAGCCCAGCTACCATGCGGGGTGTGACGAGTCGTCGAATCGGATCCCCTCCGAGTGCGCGCATAGCATCCACCTGCTCTGTAACAACCATCGAGGCGATTTCGGCGGCGATACCTGCCCCGACGCGACCACAGACCATCACTGCGGTGAGTACGGGACCAAGCTCCTTGGCGAGCGCTAGGCCAACTAAATTACCCACGTAGTTTTTTGCACCAAAGCGTTGCAGCCCGTAGGCAGTCTGTAGCGCGAGCACCATACCGGTAAAAACGGCTGTTAGGATAACTATCGGGATAGAGCTAACACCGATCCAGACTATCTGCCGCACTACTTCGCGTAGATTTATTCCGTGACGCAGCAGGTCGCGCACGACATCTAAGATCAGATGCGAGTAAGCTCCTAGCGAGGCTGTAAGCGCCCTAGCTCTTAGCATGAGCGGGCTCCGCAGCGATAGCGACGCTGTCAGTTGAGATAAGGTGCTCCGCGAGCTTTTGAGAGAGCTTAGAGAAGCGAGATCTTATTAGGTTCATGTCCTCCGTGCTCTCCTCGCTCCTCCAGATAACTAGGTCGGTCACACACCCCGCCTCACGAAAGGTAAATGTTGAAACCGTGAGCGGTTGTGCATCCAGGGTTCCGGTGATCAGGGAGTGTAGCGCCTTTTTGTTGCCGAAGGAGAGTGATGCCTGCGAGATGACCGTCAACCCGGTAATTCCTACAAAAAGCTGGCGGGTTGTGGCTTGAAAAGAGAATTTATCTGAAACCGAGCAGTCCTTGAGGGTTGAGATAAAGAGTGCGCCCAGCTCGGTATCTAGATTCGTATCGCAGCGATAAACATATGGTGAGGAGGCTATTTTTTCGGTCGATCGGCACTCCGCAGCATCTGAAAGGGAGCGCTCCTGTACGGGGAGTTTGACTACCTGAGGGCCACTAACCGCAGCGCCGCATCCCCAGAATAGGAGCGGGGCGAGGATAAATAAGGTGCTAGTGCCGAGGCGTAAAACGGGGTACATATTATGATTCAAACTTTAATTAACTATTCACCCCAGTATAAACTTGGCGGGGGTTAATAAGGATTCGATCTTGCGCTGCTGGCCGGGCTCCGTAACCTCGCCCCTTGATAGGGGCTAACGCACACGGATCTGACCTGGTGGATAGTTACAGTTTTAATTAGGCTAACATCTTAACCAATGTAGCGCGGTCTGAAAACAACAAGCAAGATTCTTCGGAAATTCTTATAAGATCCACATAGTAGCGATGATACATTTACACGGTGTTTCAAAGATATACCCACCTAACCAGGCGGCGTTACGTGGGCTTGACCTTAAGGTGGGCGAGGGGGAGTTTATCTTCGTTGCGGGAGCGAGTGGGGCTGGAAAGAGTACGTTGCTTAAGCTGCTCTTTGGAGCTGAGCACGGTAGTGCGGGGGAGGTTTTAGTAGGGGGCAGAAATCTCGCTTCGATCGGAACCGATGGCGTTGCCAAGCTGCGACAGGGGATCGGAGTTATCTTCCAGGATTATAAGCTTTTACCGAGACGTAGCGTGCTCGATAACGTGGCGTACGGGCTTGAGGTGCTTGGAGTTGGTCAGCGCGAACGTAATCGCCTAGCACTTTTATTGCTGCACGCCATGGGGCTGCAAGATCGCGCCGATGCTTACCCTATAACCCTTTCAGGAGGGGAGCAGCAGCGCGTTGCCATAGCGCGCGCACTGATTAGAAAACCACGTATGATCCTTGCGGATGAGCCTACCGGTAATCTCGATCAAGATATGAGTCGACGTGTTTTTGATCTCTTACTCGAGGCTAACGCCGCCGGAGTTACAGTTGTAGTTGCAACCCATAACCTCTCTGTTATTGAGCAGCTCAATAAGCGCACCGTAGTGCTCGATCGTGGTAAGATTATAGGTGATTTTTCGCATGCCGGGAGGATGCGGCAATGATTCCTGCGCACGAACAACCTGAGAGGAGCTCAATTGGCCTTGCAAAGATCTGGGGCGATGGTGAGGTTGGACACCGCGTCTCGCTTCTATCGTTTGTGCGACATATCTTGCGCCGCGCCTATCACAACCTTAAGCGTTCTCCGGTTACGGTTGCTCTGACCGTTATTACCATCTCTGTGGCGCTCTTTCTCTTAAGTTTCTTTGCGCTGATCCTGCATAATTGCGCGCTGGCTGTTTCGAAGGGGGGCGGAGAGCTGGTCGTGATGGTATTCCTGAAGGACACAGCGTTAGAGGCAGATATTAAGAAGCTCTCTGCTCAGATGACGGAATTAATGCCCGGTGGAAAGGTGGCCTATACCGACAAGGCCAAAGCTTTGGCATCTTTCCGCACTATGCTGGGGGATGATGCAGGCATGCTTGAGGGGCTTGAGAACGAGAACCCGTTACCTGCGTCGCTTGATATACGGGCAGCAAGTCCAGAGCAGGCTGAACGTCTCTATCTTGAGATCTCTGAGCGTTTTAAGGGTAATCCTACGGTTGAGGGGGTGCGTTATAGCCGTGGAGGGGTGCAGCAACTCAAGAAGATCCTTGCCCTGATTAAGGGGGGCGGCATAGTTGGCATCGTGTTCCTGCTGGTAATAACCGGTTTTATCATAGCAAACACCATAAAGCTTGCTTTGTATGGGCACCGCATGGAGATAGAGATTATGCAGCTTGTAGGATCTCGGCGTGGTTCGATCTATGCGCCGTATATGATTGAGGGGCTTGTGCAGGGGGTGCTCGGAGCCGTGATCGCAGCAACGGGGTGCTTCCTTGTTTTTGTATTGTTGCGTAATGCGCTTCTTCGAACTGAGATGCTGCAAGCGCTCTTTCCTGAGTTTCAGTTTCTTCAGCTGGCGTACCTCGGATGGATACTTTTTGCCGGAGCCGTTGTTGGTATGACGGGGAGCTTTTTGGCCGTGCGGAGATTTCTTGCGGAGTCATAGCGTATGATCGGACGCTCGCACCGAAAGGCATACTGCAGATGGATAATGAGCGGCTTGTTAGCGCTGCAGGTCGCTCTGTTTCTTACGTTTTGCGCTGAAGCTCAACAGGAGCTAGATACTGCCTCAGCTAACCTAGAAAAGATTAGAGTTGCTGTTGACGCCTCTGAGCTAGAGATCGAGAGGATTCAGGGTGAATTTGCTAGCCTGCTAGCTAGGCGCAAAGAGATTACCGATACGATTAAGCGCTTAAAACTAGATGATCAGCTACTTGAAACGAAGCTTCAGCAGGTCGAGCAGGAGCATAAGGTGTTGATTGTGCGGGTGCAGGAGGCGGAGGAGCGGGTAGCCGAGACCCAAGAAAAAAACAACAAGCGGCTACGATTTATGTATATTCAGAGGGTGCTATCTAGCGCCCCCTTAGAGCTCCGCATAGCTAAGCAGGGACAGCTCGAGCGGGTCTCGGCCTACGCCCGTTCCGTTAGGCACAGCGATCAGGAGAGGTTTATGGGGCTGCAAAGGGTTGCAAAGGAGCTTCTCTTAGCCCGCAAGGCGCTAGATCTCTCTATTTTTGAAGCGCGGAGATTACGTGACGAGATTCAAGTGAGGCGTCGGGATGCTGAGCTAAAGCAAAAGGAGCTCAAGCTTATTGCAAAAGAGATAGTCAGCCGCAGAGAGCAGGCGCAAAGATCGCTTAAGTTGCTTAAGAGGGAGGCAAACGAGCTTGAGAGGGTTGTTATATCGATGACCAGTGAGTCGCCAGATGAGGCGTCAACTGACTCCGATTCACAGCAGGATGAGGAGGGGCCTAAGGAGCTGATTCAGCCAGAGGGCTCTATTATTATCAATCCTCGCGGGCTATTTGGGGCCTCTGGTGGGCTAGCAGCCCCGGTCAAGGGGCAGGTTATGCAACGTTTCGGCAAGGTGCAGCTTGCGAGTTTCAAAGATGTTCTTTTCAGTAAGGGGGTTGAGTTCTCAACCAAGGAGGGCGGCGATGTTCACGCAGTGCTGGGGGGCAAGATAGCCTATGCTGGGAACCTGCCCGGATACGACACAGTTGTTATTATTGATCACGGTGTCCGTAGCTACTCGCTCTACGGCCGACTGGGAAGTAGCCTGGTAAATAAGGGCGATATCGTCACTAAGGACCACGTTGTGGGGGTCACCGCGGCGCCGGATAAGCGCGGCAGGAACTTCTACTTTGAGGTGCGTAAGAACGGGGCTCCGGTTGATCCGGAGGCTGTTCTCCCTCAGCTCTCGCGTTGAGATGAAAGCCGCAATTACCACCTACAGGGTTATACTGGGGTAAATAGTTACGACGGCAAGCCCTTTAAACGACAAATTCAACTGATAAATTGGATGCTTAGCTCTTGTCTGTAGGGGTCTACTCCTGTACCTTTACGGTAGCGGATATTTATCTTACCCAAGGGCTTAGCGTAGGCAGTGGGCGTTCGGAAATAAAGCGTCTAGAGGGTAGTGCTGGATCGATTAGAGCAGCATCAAACTTAGGCCTATCCTATATCAGTGACAGTGCGCAGGGCTGGGCGATTTAGATAATTTCCATTTGAGGTAGAGTCATGGTGTCGAAGCTATCGGCGCGCGAGAAATGTATCAGCATTATCTGCATACTCTTCGGAGTTTTGCTTGTTTTTGGCGGGCGCAGTTTGCCTGAGGTAAGCGCGCGCGAGAATAGCAAAACGAACCTCTTTGAAGAGCTCAAAACATTTACAGATGTGCTCTCAGTCGTAAAGCGCGACTACGTTTCTGATGTTGAAAACAAGAAGTTAGTTGAGGGTGCGATTAAAGGATTGCTCGCTACCCTCGATCCGCACAGCGGTTATCTCGATCCAGATTTCTATCAAGACCTGCAGGTCCAGACTAAGGGCGAGTTCGGTGGGCTTGGTATAGAGATTACTATTAAAGAGGGGTTGCTTGTTGTCGTTGCTCCGATGGAGGGATCGCCTGCCGAGAAGGTAGGTGTTCGTCCCGGCGATATTATAGTTAAGATCGATGGCAAGTATACGAAGGAGTTCTCACTTGTTGATGCTGTTAAGCGCTTGCGCGGGCCAAAGGGTAGTCCGATTCAGATATCACTAAGCCGCAAGGGCGTTCCAGAGCTGATTGAAACAACGATAGTCCGTGACAATATCGCTGTCAGGAGCGTTAAGAGCCGCTACCTAGGTGAGGGTTTCGGATACGTTCGTGTCAGCCAGTTTATGGAGCACACGGCGGATGATCTGAAGACAGCGCTCGCAGCGCTACGTAAAGAGAGTGGCTCCTCCGATATTCGTGGAGTGATCCTAGATATGCGCAACAATCCAGGGGGGCTGCTTGCGCAGGCTGTGCGTGTTAGCGACATGTTCCTCAAAGAGGGCGTGATCGTGTACACCGATGGCAGGGTTGACGCGCAGAAGCAGAAGTTCTTTGCGCATGGCAAGGGCACCGAGCCGGATTATCCGATCGTTGTGCTGGTAAACGGTGGCTCAGCCTCTGCTTCAGAGATCGTAGCTGGCGCGCTTAAGGATCACGGGCGCGCTATTATTCTCGGCACACAGACATTCGGAAAGGGATCAGTGCAGACCATCACGCCGCTTGAGAACGGGGGCGCTCTGACCCTTACTACCGCGCTTTACTATACAAAGAGTGGCAATTCGATTCAGGCGCGTGGCGTTAAGCCTGATATCGAGGTTGAGGTCGAAGCTGTTAGTGATGACTCGGTGCCTGGAGTCCCTTCGCCCCTTTCTGAGCTGCGCGAGGAAGACCTTCCTGGTGCTATTAGCAATCCATCTTCGGCTGGTCAGCCGGCGAAGGAGGGGGATGCAATTAAAAAGATCAACAAAACCCGAACGATCCGCCCAAATCTGACCACTATTGACCCAGAAAAAGAGGATATTCAGGTCTGGGGGCATAGGGACAATCAGTTCCAGCGGGCCTTAGATCTCTTGAAAACATTCAGTGTTTTCAAGGTTTCTCAACCGCCAAGCACTTGAACTTTATAGCTTCAATAGACTATAGTAGAGCGCACCTTTAGGCGCATAGCTCAGTTGGTTAGAGCGCTTGCTCGACAAGCAAGAGGTCCACAGTTCGACTCTGTGTGCGCCTACCAGGTTATAAATATCGTTATTGTAGGCTTGGGGACCACCCCTTGATCAGATTCGGGGAAAAGTGTAGTTAAGAGGGCTCTATGCCAAAGATGAAGACGAACAAAACCGCTAGTAAGAAGATGTTTCCCAACAAGAATGGGAAGGTAAAGCGTGCACACGCCTGCCATAGTCACAATACGGGTAAGAAGAGCGCTAAGCGCAAGAGAAACCTCGCTAAGATGACGTTGGTAGACAAGACCAATATTCCGGCGTTGCGACGCATGTTGCCATACGGATAGGTTATTTGAATTTTATTTAGGATGTGTCATGAGAGTTAAACGTGGAACTGTAAGCAAGAATCGCCATAAAAGACGGCTCAAGTTAGCCTCTGGATTTCGTGGCCGACGCAACGGTTGTTTTAGGCTTGCAAAGCTCGCTGTCGAGAAGGCACTGCAGTTTGCATACCGAGATCGACGCGGCAAGAAGGGTGATTTCCGCTCTCTCTGGATCGTTCGTATCAATGCAGCAGCTCGTCTTAACGGACTAACCTACAGCAGCCTGATTCGCGGTCTTTCAAAAGCTAACATAGAGATGGATCGCAAGGTGCTTGCGGAGATAGCTTTTAGCGACCCAGCATCGTTTGCTGTTGTAGCAGAGAAGGCGCGGGCGGCTCTTAATTAGATCCATTGTACTGCGCAATATTTATGCAGATCCCGGAGAGAGAAAAACCGGATATGCCTTCTAGTGAAACCGGCGACTATCAGGATCCATTCCTGGTGGCGCCGGTTTCTCACATTTGGCTTGCGCGACTAGTTGAGATCGATTCCACCTGGAATCCACGTGCATGGTCAGAGCGGCTCTTTGAGAGGGAGCTTTCACACCCCCTGGCCCGTATCCGCGGACTTTTTATCAATTCAAGCTTGGTGGGCTATCTGATTGCGCACGTCGTCCTAGACGAGGCGCATATCGTCTCGCTCGGCATCGACCCTCAGTGGCGTGGTCGTGGTGGAGGCAGCGCTCTCCTGGAGGATTTTTTACGCTATGCCCGCTTGGACGGCGTAAGGGTCTTGACCCTTGATGTGCGGGTGTCGAATATCGCAGCGCGTAGGCTCTATGAGGGACGTGGTTTTGCGGTTGCAGGACTTCGACGAAACTACTACTCAGATAACGGAGAGGATGCGCTTACGATGCGCCGTGAGTTACTGCGGGGTGTTGAGACAGACCCTGCAGGGGAGTCGTTATCTGATAATAAAGCGCAAACGGTTTATGTATAGAGCTATTATTCAGCCCGCACTCTTTGCAATGGACCCCGAGAATGCGCACGATCTGATGCGCTTTGGCGCGCGCCTTGCAAATAGTCGTATCGTTCAACCTGTGCTGCATTCCCTATACGGTGTGCAGGATGCGCGCCTTGCTGTGCAGTTTGCAGGACTATCATGTGCTAATCCGATAGGTCTTGCTGCGGGGCTAGATAAGAATGCAGAGTTAGTAGGGCTGTGTGCTGGGTTAGGTTTTGGGCATCTTGAGCTTGGTACCGTTACGGCGCTAGCGCAGGCTGGAAATCCCAAGCCCAGGATCTTTCGCCTCTCGAAGGATAGTGCCCTTATTAATCGCATGGGATTTCCCTCGCACGGAGCAGATCAGCTTGCGCAGAGTTTGAAGCTAATTCGCGCAAGGTTTCCGGTGCTACCTACGATCGGTATAAATATCGGAAAATCCAAGCTCGTTGAGCTTGATCGCGCCATCGATGATTATCGCTACTCGTTTGAGCAACTTGCACCATACGCTGATTACGTTGCCGTAAACGTATCTTCTCCCAATACTCAGGACCTACGACAGCTTCAGGAGAAAGAACGTCTACAGGCGCTCCTGAGGGCGCTCAGTGATGTAAATTTATATAAGCGTCCGATCTTTGTGAAGGTTGCACCCGATCTTAGCTGGGCGGCTCTTGATGAGGTAATTGAGTGCTGCCTTGAAAGCTCGGTTGCCGGAATTATCGCCACCAATACAACCCTTGGACGTGCGGGAATTGTAACTAGTATCGATCAGGCCGGTGGATTAAGTGGAGCTCCCTTGCGTGCGCGGTCGCTCGAAGTTGTGCGCTTTATCGGCGCGCGTCTTGGCGGTAAGTTGTCTCTGATCGGTGTAGGTGGCGTCGCTACGAGCGAGGACGTGCTCGCCATGCTTGCTGCTGGGGCCTCCATGGTGCAGCTTTATACTGCGCTAATCTACCAGGGCCCAGGGGTTGTGCGTGCTTTAAATAAGGGGCTAATAGCCTTTATGGATAGGCACGCTTGTCGATCTTTGGCAGAGGCGATAGATCTCTGGAATAGCCGTAACCATTCACCATGTTTTCAAGTCGAGGGCTAAGCGGCATTAGCAAAAGAAGCAAATTACCGGGGTATTTCTTTCTTGTCGCCCCCTGATTCGCTCCGTGCGCCGGAACCTGAACGGTACCGCTTACCTGCTCCCGCTCCGATACCAGCTCCGGAGAGGCTTAGCATCGGAAGCGGAGCCGGAATCAGGAGCGGTTCACGTTCCGGCGCACGGATTAACTTCGCAGCTTCTCTAGGGTTAACGCTAACAAGGCTACATTGAGCTGAGTAGTTACGAATAGCCTAAAGAAGGTGTCCTGAAACTAACCAGTATAACCCACTGCTTTCATAAGATTTTGGAACTATTCATCCAATAAGCTTATAAATTGTAGTGAATAGTTACGCATTATTAGCGACTTATTTGACCAAGGATAGGCTAATGCGGTACACTCCCTCCTGCACGCATCGGTTTATTAAGGTTGTCCCGAGCTCATAACAGCGTGCAGCACCCGCGCTATACCCAAGCAAAATATGCCCGGTTGGCAGCAGCCAAGTATTTCTAGCAGAATATTCGCAGCCCAATATTTTTAGCTCAGTATATTTGCAGCCCAATATTTTTAGTTCAGTATTTTTAGCCCAGTATTTTTAGCCCAATGGAGGGGCCAGATCTTGAAGACAAAGAATAAAGGATCAGGAACCAAGCCAGTACAGTTGAAGATAGCCAAGACGAAAACCGTCGGTACTAATAAGGTCGCTAAAAAGTCGATCCCTCAAGCAACGAGCACCAGTGTGTTACGTTCTAAGCTCTCACCAGCAAAGACAACTAAGGCGACTACAATTAAAACGACTACAATTAAAGCGACTACCGCCCTAAAGGTCTCCGTCACTGAGCACCTCTCTAATTCACGACTCGTTAAGAGCGCCGAAGCTGTAAAGCTAAAAACTCAGAGGTCCGAGCTAAAGCTCGTTGCTAAGGGTGTTTCCAAGGTTGTGGTAGCGAAGTTGCCAGCAACTAAGATCTCTCGCTCAGAGTCAACCTCATACGGCAGTAAGATTATAGCCGGTGTATTTAGTGTTGATACTCCAACGCCAAAACCAAAGCCTACCCTCGTTACGCGCGCATCGATCGAGAAGGTTGTTACGCAGAGCGTCGCTCCAGTTGATGTTATTTCGTTCAAGGTTGGCGATAAGATCGTTTATCCTGGGCACGGTGTTGGTGAGGTTGAAGGGGTTCGTACTACCGTTCTTGGTGGTCAGGAGCATCACATCTACAACATCAAGATCCTTGAAAGTGGCATGAAGGTCATGGTTCCGCTCTCTCAGGCGAGTTCAGTAGGTCTACGCAAAGTAGTCGATAAACGCGCCATCGATGAAGTCTATACGATCCTTAAGGATCGTGATTTCAAGATCGATACTCAGACCTGGAACCGTAGATTTCGTGAGTACTCTCAAAAGATCAAGACCGGCTCTGTCTACGAGATCGCTATCGTTTTGCGTGACCTCTCGGTATTGAGCGCTGATAAAGAGCTCTCGTTCGGCGAGAAGAAGATGTTAGACATGGCAGAGTCGCTCCTTGTTTCTGAGATAGCAATCGCTAAGGCTCGTCCGCACGATAAGGTTGCTGGAGAGCTAAAGGCGCTCTTTACCTAGTAGGGCGATGTCATACTGTGTCGTGATTCCCGCTGCTGGTAGTGGAAGCCGCATGGGGGCAGCGCTACCTAAGGTTCTGCTTAAGCTAACAGAGTACTCACAGAACCAAACTCGTTCAATTCTACAAGAGACCGTGCATACCTTTGCTGCTGATGCTGCCTGCCGCTCTATCGTAGTGTGCGCGCCGGCTGAGTGGCGGACCTTCTTTATAGAGCAGCTCTCTGATTATAACCAAGTCGTGGTAACTGCGGGCGGAGCCACCCGGCAGGAGTCAGTGTTACTCGGCGTGGAGGCCTTTAATAAGCAGGGGATACTACTCGACGATACGGTTGTGCTTGTACATGATGCGGCACGTTGCTGCCTAACACAGGAGCTAATAAAGCGAGTTGTTGAGGGGGTGCTGCAACACGGAGCCGTTACAGCGGCTGTTCCGGTGGTTGATTCACTCTGTCGCGTTCAGGATGGTATACTTGAGGAGTACGTAGATCGTAAAAATGCTTGGGCTATTCAGACCCCGCAGGGCTTTCTGTTGCAGGATCTGCTCCATGCACATAAAACTGCGCAGCTAGAGCAGCTCGAGGCGCTCGATGACGCAGAGCTAGTTGCGCGCATACGTCCGGTGCATATAATCCTGGGCGATCGATTTAATATCAAGGTAACGCAACCGCACGACCTTGAGGTGGCAGACCGGATTATATCTAGCAGATAGGGGGGCGCTCGTTATGGATCTACGCATTGGACAGGGGATCGATATTCATCGCTTTAAGGCTGGCAGACGGTGTATTTTGGGGGGTGTTGAGATCCCGAGTGAGGTAGGGCTACTTGGGCACTCGGACGCCGATGCGCTTACGCACGCTTTAATGGATGCGGTGCTCGGTGCGATCGGACAGCGCGATATCGGCACACTTTTTCCGGATACAGACGCTGCGTTTAAGGATGCTGATAGCATCGTGCTTCTCGCAAAGGTTTGGGAGATTGCCAAGGCCGCCGGCTGGCGCATAGTAAACGCTGATATCTCACTCCTGGCGCAGATCCCAAAGGTAAATCCATACGTGACTGAGATGCGCGAGCGTTTAAGTGCCGTACTTGAGTGTGAGCTAGAGCGCGTTACTATTAAGGCAACTACGAGCGAGAAGCTTGGATTTATTGGACGGGAAGAGGGGGTGCTTGCAAGCGCCGTTGTGTTAATACAGCGTGAGTAGGTGTGAAGGTATAAAGGTAATTTTTAAGCAGAGAGTTTATAATAGCTATGCAATACAAACGTCTCGGATCAGCAGGAATCAAGGTCAGTCAACTCTCATTTGGTTCATGGGTAACCTTTGCAGGTCAGCTCGATGACTCAAAGGCGATTGAGTGTATGCAGATAGCGCACGACGCAGGTGTAAACTTCTTTGACAACGCCGAGGCCTATGCCGGCGGTGAGTCTGAGAACGTTATGGGGCGCGTGCTTAAAAAGTGCGGCTGGCGCAGGTCATCCTACCTAGTCTCAACCAAGCTCTACTGGGGACTGCATGATGGCCCAAACGAAAAAAACACCCTTAATCGTAAGTACCTAATGCAGGCTATCGATGGCTCGCTTGAGAGGTTGCAGCTTGAACATGTCGATCTGCTCTTCTGCCATAGGCCAGATCCTGATACTCCGATAGAAGAGACCGTACGCGCCATGAGCGATATTATCACGCAGGGCAAGGCGCTCTATTGGGGCACCTCCGAATGGAGTGCCGAGCAGATTACGCAGGCCTGCAAGATAGCCGAGCGCTATAACCTGCATAAACCTCAGATGGAGCAACCGCAGTACAATATGTTCTGCCGTGAGAAGGTAGAGCGTGAGTTCGCGGGGCTCTACAAAGAGCTGGGCCTTGGTCTGACCACCTGGAGCCCCCTCGCGTCAGGACTACTAACTGGCAAGTACAGCTCCGGCATTCCAGCTGGCAGCAGGGCCTCCCTCAAGGGGTATGAGTGGCTTCAGGAGAAAATGGTAACCCCAGAACGAATTGCGCTTGTAACGAGGCTTGAGCCGATAGCACGCGAGCTCGGTTGCACCCTTGGGCAACTCGCCATCGCCTGGTGCCTACGGAACGAAAACGTCAGTACCGTTATCCTAGGTGCTAGTAATGCAAAGCAGCTCATAGAGAACCTAGCCGCTAAGGAGCACGTCTCAAAGATTAATGGAGCCCTGCTTAAGGAGATTGAGGCGATATTAGCATCTGAATAAGATAGGGCTTTATCGAGGCACTCTTTGCCTACATTCCTACTAAAACGTGCGCGTTGCACCGGGGGCAATTTCAAGGCTCTCTACCCCGAGGGTTGCGCACTCCTGTGAGAACTCCTCGTAGGTGCCAGTAAGTGCAGCAAAGGTCTTGTAGTGAATCGGTATTGCAACGCCGCAGCCTAGCCAAGATGCGGCGAGAGCCGCTTCACGTGGCCCCATCGTAAAGCGATCTCCTATAGGTAGTAGCGCCACATTCGGTTTATACAGCTCTCCTATAAGTTTCATATCGCTAAAGATCTCTGTATCGCCTGCGTGATACACACACCACTTTGGTGATGATATCAGGGCTCCGCAAGCCTCGCCTGCATAGACGGTACCAGCACTAGTGTCGTATGAACTTGAGTGAAATGCATGCGTCAGGCGCAACGTTAGCCGACCAACCGAGACGCTTCCACCCTTGTTCATCGGGATAACCTTTTCACTTGGAACACCCTCGGCTATCATAATCATCGCAAGCTCATACGTTGCTGCAAGCTTGGCTCCACTCTCCTTAGCGACCCGTACTGCATCACCCGCATGGTCCGAGTGGCCGTGAGTGAGAACGATCAGATCAAGCTGTTGTGGGTGCATAAGCGATCCCGGACAAAGTGGATTGCCATTAAGCCAGGGATCAATAGCAACGCGCAGGCCATCGATCTCGATAAAAACCGCCGAGTGTCCTGCGTAAGTGATGCTTTGAGTTGTCATAATATCGTCCCCATATCTTATTGCTGAAATATAATAAATCCGCGCTCATTAGCTGCACTGATAGTTTCTGCCGAGTAATAAACCGAGCGACCATGCAGGCGAATATCACCACACGCCAATCGTGAAAGCACCCAGGGATAGAGCACGTGTTCGAGCGTAAGTACCCGCGCCGCAGCCGAGGTGGCATCATCGTTTGGTAATAGCTCAAGAGCAGACTGGGCAATTAACGGCCCTGTATCGAGCCCAGCATCAACGAAGTGCGCCGAGCAGCCGTGGCGTTTAACTCCTGCTGAGACGGCGCGCGCATGGGTATTTAACCCGCTAAGCTCAGGTAATAGGGAGGGATGGATATTGATTAAACGGCCCTCAAACTCCGCAATAAACTGAGGGGAAAGCATCATCATAAATCCAGCCAGCGCAACAAAGTCAGGGTTAGTCTCCATAACCGCAGCGAGCACCCCCGCCTTAAATTCCGCTAGGGAGGAGTAACTCTCCCGTGCTACTATAAATGAGGGGATCTTGTAGTGAGCCGCCAATTCAAGACCGGCAGCTTGCGGGTTGTTCGAAACAACGGCTGCCACACGGTAGCCGTTTTGATTCTCAATTAAGGACTTGAGGTTGCTACCCCTTCCTGAGATAAGCACAGTAATGAGCAACGTAGCGGCGCAATCTGGCTTAATGGTAGCTGAACGTTCTAGGGCCATAGCGCGTAATGTAAAGAGCTGACCGTAGTGGTCATTATAGCGGTCATTTAAGGGTATGATATGAAAACATCACATAGCTTGCCAAGCATATTTGCTGTCGTGCTATCCATCTGTTTAGGAGGTATCTCTATCTCGACAGAGAGAGCTGTGGCAGAGGAGGTATTTAAGGCCACTGGTGCCACTAATGCAGCAGGGGTACTGCCTAGCAAAAAGCAGTACGACCTCCGATTGCCTCCGGTCTTACCAGGCGAGGAGATCGTGACCGAGAGTGGAAAAAAGATGAAGGTTTGGTCTAGCTCTGGCCCCGTCCCGGTTAACCAACAACCGACCCCGAACAGTATCTCTAATCCTGGATATCCAGCTGCGGTTATCGTTGATGATCGTAGGCGACAAGATCTAGGGGCGCTTGAGCGGCGGGGCGAGAGATAGTTAGATAGAGCGTTTTACGCCCGCACTAACCCACTCTGCATACGGCTCTGAGATAGCGCTTGGGCTTAGCGCAATAAACTCCGGCAGTTCGTAGGGATGCATAGAGAGCACGGCGCTCTTAAGCTCCTCCTGCCGTTCCAAGGTGCTCTTTATTATCAGTAAAGCCTCCTCACTGCTACAAAGCGAGCCCTGCCAGCGATAGATCGATTGCATACCAGGCACTATGTTTACACAGGCTGCGAGCCCCTGCTCTACGAGCTCCTTGGCTATAATGGTAGCAACCTCCTGCGAGGGGCAGCTAACTAAACAGATGATTATACACTACCCTATAATAGGGTAAAAAAGCGAGAGAATATTTCAGGGTGAAGATCGCAGAGGGCATAGTACAGCGGATGGGTTACCAGGTAACATTTCTTTGCGTGCTCGCTATTGCAAATTTGGCTGTAGCGCTGCCAAGCAATAATCGGCAGCCAAGCAATAACGACCAAGAGCTGCCAAAGAGCGGCAACCTCTCAACCTCCCTAAAATCAGGCGCAGTGAACGCCACTATCCCAGATATCTTTGGTGGAGAGGATATCTCCGATAATAATCAATCGCCAATAACTGGCTCAGTCTCGCGCACTAATAACGAGAGCTGGACCATGAAGGTCTTTAATAACTCTAAGGATCAATACTCGGTGAACCTCGACGTTATTCAGAGTGATGTAAGTGGAGCCACCGTAAAGAGTGACTCGTACTCATATAATCTAAAGCCCGGACGATCTGAGCAACGTGCAGTTAGCGCAGGAATTGGGGCACGAGACGCAGCACTTAATCTTAGAAGCTATCGAAACCTTTCAGCCGAGCGTCGCAAACGCGACGAACAGGACAAGCAGTCAGAGAAGAATAATTAAGGGGCGATTAGAACGTGGGAACTCAACGGCAGAAGATTAAGAACCCGACCAACAAGGAGCTAAAAGCTCTTGAGAAGTTCGTCGTGCCGTATAGCAACAAAACCGGCGATATCCGGTTTCACCTGACCTATCCAAACAACTACTGGGTAGCGATGTCCAATCTCGGTTTTCAAGCCGTCTACGATATCCTAGCCCGTGATCAGCGTGTGATAGTTGAACGTGGATTTTTGCCTGAAAACTCGGATGAAAAGGAGCAGCAGGCTACAAAGTGGCGTTCATTTGAGTCTGATAGGCTACTAGGCGACTGCGATATTCTCGGATTTAGCCTCTCCTTTGAGACCGATTATTCACACCTTATTCGTATCCTAAATAATCAGGGGCTGCTCTTTAACTCCTGGCAGGAGCGTGAGGCAGCAGCACAGGGCAAGTTCTCGATGCCCATTATTATAGCAGGCGGGACTGCGATCACCCTTAATCCGGAACCAGTTGCGGATCTGATCGATGCGCTTGTGATTGGCGAGGCTGAGGAGCTGCTACCTGAAATGATCGATGTCTTTCATGAAGCCAAGACTAAGGGCTGGTCGCGTGAGCAGCTCCTGCTTGGGCTGGCGCAGATTGAGGGCATCTATGTTCCGCGCTTCTATGAGCCGCACTATAACCAGGACGGAACGATGCTTAGGTTTGATGCGCGTGATGATGTTCCTCCCCGTCCACGCAGACGCTTTGTAAAGGACCTCTCAAAGTTCAAAACTTACTCCCGTATCCTTACCTCAGAAACTGAATTTAAGTCGATGTTTCTTACTGAAACCGGTCGAGGGTGTGAGATGGGGTGCCGCTTCTGTGTAGCGGGTTATATTTATCGCCCGATCAGAAAGCGTAGTGAAGAGGTCTTGCAAGAAACCGTTCAGATTGGTCTTGAAAATAGCGATGCAATCGGATTTGTTGGAGCGGCGGTATCCTCGCATAAATCTATCGCTAAACTTGCCCAGAAGGTTGCAGAGAGCGGTGCTCGCGCATCTCTTAGCTCTATTATGTCTCAGAAGGTAAGCAAGGCCCTGGCTGCCAGCATCTCTGAGAGTGAGTACAAAACGGTGGCATTAGCGCCAGAGGCTGGCAGTACTAGGCTGCGTCGCGCAGCGGGAAAGCGCGTTGATAATGAGCAGGTTATTAACGCAGCGCGCGAACTAGCGGAGTCGGGTATTAGGGGCTTTAAGCTCTATTTTATCGTGGGTCTGCCAACTGAGACCGACGAGGATGTTGATGCAATCGCGGCCCTTGCGATCACGATTCGTGATACCGTCTTTGAGATCTCAAAGACGAGCGGCAAGTTAGCCTGGGTCTCTCTTTCTATTAATCCCTTTATACCGAAGGCCTCGACCCCTTTTCAGTGGGAGTCGATGCTGGATCCGAAGGTGCTTGATAAGAAGATTGAGCGAATCAGAAAGCTCGTTATAAAGGTGCCTAATCTAGAGCTCCGTTTTGAGCCACCTAAGGAGAGCTACTTTCAGGGGCTATTATCGCGGGGTGATAGGCGTGTAGTGCGCTTGCTGCTTGAGGTTGAGCGGCGCGGTGAGAATTGGAAGTGGTTGATGAAGAAAACCTCGGCACCCATTCTTGAGGGCGTTCCGGCGGTAGATTTTTACGTTTCACGCAAGATAGGCTTTAATGAGCTCTTGCCGTGGGAGGTTGTAGACTCCCTTATTCCGCGTGATCTCCTTGAGCGCGAGGCTATGAGAGCATACCATGGGGAGGGCTGGACGCAGCCGCGTGCCCCTGAACAGCCAATCATAGATGGGGAGGATGATATAATGAGAGGGGTTACTTTATGACAAAGTTTGGACAGATAGTTCCGATTATCTCCGGCAAAGGTGGAGTGGGTAAATCAACGGTCGCTGTGAACCTTGCGGTCGCACTTGCGCGCACCGGCGCTAAGGTCGGGCTAATAGATAGTGATTTCTACGGTCCCAGTATTCCGACCCTACTAGGGGGTGGACAGGTTGTGCCTGATCACGAAGAGCGCCTTATTCCGCCAGCTAAGTTCGGTATTAAGTATATCTCGCTCGGATTTTTTCTGCAGCATCCAGATGATGCCGTAATCTGGCGTGGCCCTATGTTCAATAAGGCGCTTAATCAGATGTTTGAAGATGTTAGTTGGGGTGCGCTAGATTACATGATAGTTGATATGCCGCCTGGAACGGGTGATGCGCAGTTATCATTGTCGCAGTTGGTAAAGCTTGCCGGGGCTGTAGTCGTAACAACTCCCCAGGAGGTGGCACTTGCAGACGTTAGAAAATCTATGAATATGCTTAAGAAGGTTAACGTTGACGTGCTCGGTTTAGTCGAGAACATGTCCGGACTTCCGATGCCCGACGGCACCCTACTGCCAGTATTTGGACGCGGTGGTGGAGAGCGAACAGCTAAGCAGTTCGGCGTGCCGCTCTTAGCGCAGATCCCGATAGACATAGCTGTGCGTGAGGGTGGAGATACCGGAAATCCGGTCGCCTGTGGCGAGAGTTCCAGCGCGCAGATCTTTCATGAGCTTGCACTTAAGCTGGTTACGATCCTGGAAGAAAAGAAGCGTCAGCAACCAGCACTTAATATTGTGAACTAAATCGTTCTAATACAACCGTAACTATTGACCCCAGTAGGCGACTATAAGCCCTGCAAATCTAACCCCTTATAAAACCGGTAGGAGCCTCTAGCCGAGGGAGCTTAGTAGGTGTTAGGCTAGCGCTCGTTTCTGATACCAGAGGGATATGTACCATGTATACCGCCGTTCTTGCTCTTCACGTTATTCTAGCGATCTCGCTTGTTGGATTAGTTCTCCTGCAGCAGGGAAAAGGGGCTGATGTTGGGGCGGTTATGGGTGGTGGTGGAGCTAACTCACTCTTCGGAGTAGGTGGAGCATCATCCCTTCTTGTTCGGACGACGACTGGAGTTGCGCTCTGCTTCATGCTAACCTCTTTACTCCTAGTTAAGCTCTCTGTTTCGGATGGAATGGGAGGGGTTAGCAAGGTAGATCTGCTGGAGGGTCTGGACCCTAAGGGTCTTACGACTACATCTTCAGTAACCGTTGCGGATGCTCCAAAAGCTCCCGAAGCGGTACCTCAGGACCTTGTAAAATAAGCTGCGCAAAATAAGCGGCGAGAAATGCCCAGGTGGTGGAATGGTAGACACGCCAGTTTGAGGTGCTGGTGGCAGAAATGTCGTGGAGGTTCAATTCCTCTCTTGGGCACCAATTTCTTTTCTTAATAAGGTTCTACAAGGCCTTATTAATCCCGGTTGCAGGTCATAGACCAGCTACTTCATAATCTTCGAATTAATTACGAGCTCGCCCTGCAGGAAGATCTTCGTTCCTGGATTAAGCTTTGCATCAACTGGCAGGTTGTTTTTATCGGCGATCTTTTTGGTGTTGTCGCTCGATCCGGTGTACCAATTTGAGATCGATGTGATCGTTTCACTTGTGCTCTTTACGAGATGAATAGCGTCACCATTTGGGCTGCGTTCAACGAACTCCTTCGACTCAAGTAGCGCCAGTTGATCGAAGTTTAGCGCACCCTTCTGGCCCGCTACGATTACGCCTCCAATAGCTGGGCCAGAGCCAGGAGTAGCAGGCTTTAGCGCGCGACGTTTAGGGGTTGGAATAGGGGTTGGAGTAGGAACAAAGACCGGAATAATGACACGCTCAGTTGCTACTATCTGTGGTCCGCCGATCGTTTCTCTTCGGCCCCAGATCTCAAACTGAGCACCCGGGGGCGATGAAAGCTCACTAACCTGTTTGTAATAGGTTCTATCGAGTTGGTATGGGCCGCGAATCAGCCACTCGCTGGTGTTAAACTGATTGTCTTTAATCGGATTGGCGTGATAGACCTCGCTACGATCCGAGTAAAACATGCGCATCTCTGCGGAGCTCTCCGAGGTTCCTACGATCTCAATCGCCTGTGGGATGCCCCGTTTCCCCATAAAATTATAAAGGTATGTGCTGCCCTCCATCTCCCGCGCCAGATATAAGTTTGAGCCAACGTAGGGATTCTCTCGGCTGACCGGTAGTAGCCCCTGATTAGTCAGGGTTTCAAAATTGGGGTTGCGATTCGCACAGGCGATAACCGTAAGTAACGGAATAGTAAGGGCTACGAGCTTAATGCAGAGCGTTATTCTTGGCGCTAGTCGGGCCGATCTTATAAGAGCTCTTAGTGGATAGTTTTTCTTCATTGCAGTTTTTAGCAGTAGTTTATAGTTGTTTCTATATTTTAGTACACCTAGTGAAGGTTGTATCCGTCAATAGGGATAAATCTAGGGTCGCAAAAAAAGGCGGTTGCCCGATGCTAGGGAAGAGCTAAACTAGCGTTTCATTAGTAGTCGTTAAAAGGACAATTTAGAGATGAGGATCGTTTCGCTCCAACCATATCTAACCGACGTTCTCTCAAGCTTTGGGGTGGAAACGCAGCTAGTCGGAATTAGTCATAAGTGTATCGTCTCTGAAAATCCGGGCCGAATCGTTATCGTAACAGAGCCAGCAGAGGATGCTACAAAGGCGGTTGATGACGATCATGAGCGCTTAGCGCAGGGCCTTGCGCTAAATTCAGTAAAGGTCTCTGCGCTAATAGATGCGCGTCCAGATGTCATTGTAACTAGTTGCGTAGATAAAGATTCGACGAGCTTTATCAGCTGGGCTGAGCCATACCTGACTCGACTCTGTGGAAAAAATGTTCTTATCAAGAGCTTCTCAATTGAGAGGTTAACTGAGCTGTACGATACCTTCGAGGCGCTCGCTATCTTGATAGGAAAGGGTAGGCTCGGGCGCGATCTCGCCCAGCGCACAAAAGCGCAGACTCAGGACTGGGCTAAAAATTTCTACGACAGATTACGTAATAAGAAGGTAACGGTGCTCTCAAGTGTAAAGCCGCTTAGTCTCGCAACCGGATTAATACCAGATCTTATTCAGGCCATAACAGGACAGCCGCAAGTTAGAACGAAGGAGCAACTGCTAGCTCCCCTTACCTGGAGCGAGATAGTGGTGTTTCGCCCCGATGTTATTATCGTAGCCCCTTGCGGAGCTACGCTAGAGGAGAGCTTAAGGAGCCTAAAGGAGCTTGAAGCGGCGCCAGAGTGGGAGGATATCCCTGCTGTTAAGAGGGGCGAGGTCATCTTCTATGAGGGTGTTGAGCTATATCAACCCGGCCCCCAGTTTATTAAGGGAGTGGCCGTAATGGTATCGGCTGTAGCGGGCTTAGATAGTGGATATATTACGAAAAAAGATGAGTTTTATCGGCTCCGTTTTGTGGAGCTTCATCGACACCGCTTTATGTGCTAGCCTTAGCAGGTTATGTCGAAACAGAGTAATATAGATAGCGGTTCAGGTTGGGTCTCAGCTCCCGGGGTCGAAGATCAGGAGCTGGCGAGGCACCTTTTAAATGAGATCATTAGACACCGCTCTCAGGTAGAGTTCGACCCTGAGCGCTTTAAAGTGTGTACGGCGATGCAACTCACCTTTGCTCGGGATGGCTTCATAAGCTCTGCCGAGCGAACAGAGCTCTTGCGGGCCATGTGTGCGTCGTACAACGTAGAGTTTAAGCCGCAGATCAAAACCTCTCATCGGCGTTTTGTTGGCCCCGTAATAGGAGCGCTTAAGCGCGCGATCTCACCCTTTGTTCAGGCCATGATAGGTCCAACGTTTAGACGCCAGCAGGATTTTAATGTGGCGACTATTAAGTTGCTTGCGAATCTATCAGATGATGGCCAGAAGCCTCGGTAACCGATTATTCATCTTCGATAACGGCCAGCAGCACTCCCGCTTGAATAATAGCCCCGAGCGCCACACTAAGCGTGGTAACTACCCCAGCACCCGGAGCCTTAATCGGATGCTCCATCTTCATTGAATCAAGTACGAATAGCACCTGACCAGCAACGACCCGCGCACCCGGCTCTACGTTAATGGCCGCAACCTTGCCTGGAATCTGTGCGATAACCTGCATCCCGAAAGGTGCGCCGGTGTGAGCTACATTAGCCTGCGAGGATGCTAACTCTTCAAGCACGAAGCTCCCCTGTGCTAGGTGCACCCAGGTGAGGCTTCCATCTAGTCTAATAGTGACCTCTATAACGGTAGGGTCATCACCCAGCCGCAGCTTTGCGTGGCTAGTAGCGTCACCCGTTGCGCAGAGCTCCTCTACAGAGAGCATTAACTGCTCACTATGCGTACCATATGTAACGGCCACGGTAGCTGATCTGCTGCTGATAGTTGTGCGTGAAGAGATCGTTCCTCTCGAAGATTTAGTAACCCAGGGGAATTCAAGAGCTAGTGAGCCAGAACGTCCAGATAACCACGGGGAGTGCGAGGCCCAGGCAGAGTAGGGGGTCAGGGCACGTAGAGCTGCTGCGATGGCGTGGGCGAGCACCTCCGTGTGACGGATGGCCTCAGGGCTTGGTAGGAGCTCTACGGTGCCCTGAATGGAGTGTTGCAGCGAGCTAAAGATCGGTTGTTTGAGTAGGTGGATCAGAAGGGCGCGATTGTTTCGTACCCCTGAGATACGGGTGCCGGCGAGAACGCTTAAAAGGGCCTCGATAGCTTGAGCTCGATCTGGGGCCTGAACTATCACCTTACCCAAGAGCGAGTCGTAGTGGTGCGAGACCTCTGAACAGGGCTCAACACCAAGATCCGCTCTTACGATTGAGTTATGAGGCGAGTTAGTTGGAACATCGCACTCATGCACTATTCCGGTGGAGGTTACAAAGTCCCCGGTAAACTCTTCGGCGCACAGCCGTACCTCGACAGCGTGGCCCCTTACCTGAGGGGTGCTTAAAATACCCAGATTAGAGAGGTTCGAGCCCTCTGCTATCCGTATCTGTAGCTCTACAAGATCGAGCCCGGTCGTCATCTCTGTAACGGGGTGCTCGACCTGTAAGCGGGTGTTCACCTCTAGGAGATAAAAGGCGCCGTCGGGTGAGTAAAGGAACTCAACGGTGCCCAGATTAGTATAGTGAGCCGCCTTAGCGAGCCGACACGCCGCCTTGCACAGCTCCTCGCTCACCCCAGCCAGCAAGGATAGCGCCGGGGCCTCCTCTATCATCTTCTGATTGTTGCGCTGTAGTGAGCAGTCGCGTGTGCCAAGCGCTACTACGTTGCCGTCTCTGTCTGCCGCGATCTGAACCTCAACGTGGCGCGCCGGGGAGATGTACCTCTCTGCAAATATCTCCGAGCGCCCAAAGGCCTTGATAGCTTCGCGCTGCGCGCCATCGATCTCAGTTGCAATATCTGAGTCCGCAAGGATTAGGCGCATACCACGCCCACCACCACCGGCGGCCGCTTTAAGCAAAACTGGATAGCCGACCCGCGCGGCAAATGACCTAAGCTGCTCGGCTTTCGATGGCTGCGGATCCTCGGAGAAGATTAGGGTCGGCGAGACTGCAACATTAGCCTCCTGAGCAAGCGCCTTGGCCGCGGTCTTACTTCCAAGCACACGCATAGCCTCCGCCGAGGGGCCGATAAATATTAGCTGAGCCTTCGTTACCGCCTCTGCAAAGAGCGCATTCTCGGAGAGGAATCCGTAACCGGGATGAATACTATCTGCGCCGGAGGCTTTAGCAGCAGCTATGATCTTTTCTATTGAAAGATACGCCTCTGGCCCCCCTAGCGCCTGAGAGCTGCTTGCTTCGCGCACATAAGGAGCGTGCTTATCTACCTCAGTATAGACCGCAACTGATTCAATACTGAGCCTGTTACAGCTCTGTATAATACGACGAGCGATCTCGCCTCTATTGGCGACTAGGACCCTACTGAGTGCGCGCTGCGTGGGCATCTTAGTTACATCCTAAAGGTGCCAAAAATGCGCTCGCGGTGTTCGCTTTGAGTTTTTGCTAGAGATAAAGCCAGCCCAAGCGCTGCACGGGTCTCGGTGGGTTCTATGATGCCATCATCCCACAGCCGCGCGCTGGCATAGATCGGATCGGTTTGCTCCAGGTACTGGGCTTTAATCTCCTCATAGTACCTGGTTTGCTCAGCCTGCTGCCACTGCTCGCCCCGACTCTTGGCGCTATCGCTACGTACCTGGGTTACAACGCTGGCAGCCTGCTCGGCCCCCATCACCCCGATGCGTGATTGTGGCCATGACCAGAGAAAGTTTGGATTATAGGCTCTGCCGCACATGGCGTAATTTCCAGCGCCGTAGGAGTTGCCGACGATAACCGTGTATTTAGGAACCGTAGCGCACGCCACTGCGGTTACCATCTTGGCGCCGTCCTTTGCTATGCCGCGGTGTTCGTACTCCTTGCCGACCATAAATCCGACGATATTTTGAAAAAACACTAGTGGAATGGCGCGTTGCTCGCACAGTTGAATAAAGTGCGCCGCCTTCTCTGCGCTCTCAGAGAATAGAATGCCGTCGTTAGCGAGCACTCCGACCAGGTAGCCATCGATGCGAGCAAACCCGCAGATAATGGTCGTACCGTAGTTGGCTTTGAACTCATCTAGCTCACTATCATCGAGAATACGGGCCAGGATCTCGCGCATCGGAAAATAGTGCTTTGGATCGGAGGGGATAAACCCTGCGATCTCTTCGGCATTAAAACGGGGGGGCTTTGCTGCCGCGCGACCGATGCGCACAGGGTGTATATTTACAATTGATGCAACGCAGCGACGTGCCATAGCGAGCGCCTCGGCATCTGAGTTCGCCAGATAATCCGTGACACCACTAATACGGGAGTGCACATCCCCACCACCGAGCTCCTCGGCCGAAACCTCCTCTCCGGTAGCGGCCTTAACGAGAGGGGGGCCACCAAGGAAGATCATGCCCTGATTTTTAACGATAATCGCCTCATCACTCATGGCTGGAACGTAGGCACCTCCGGCGGTGCACGAACCGAGTACAACCGCTATCTGGGCTACCCCAGCAGCGCTCATACGGGCTTGATTAAAGAAGAGTCGACCGAAGTGCTCGCGGTCGGGAAATACCTGGTCCTGTAGGGGAAGGAATGCGCCCCCGGAGTCCACCAGGTAGAGGCAGGGAAGTTTATTCTCAAGCGCTATCTCCTGAGCGCGGAGATGCTTCTTAACGGTGAGTGGGAAATATGTCCCACCCTTTACCGTGGCATCGTTTGCAATAATCATGCATGGACACCCCTCGATCACCCCGACTCCGGTTACCATACCCGCTCCTGGGCGCACTCCGTCGTAGAGATTGCTGCCGGCGAGCTGCGCTACCTCAAGGAAGGCGGAGCCTGGATCTATTAAGTGCGCGATACGTTCACGCGCCAGGAGCTTTCCGCGCTCAACGTGTCTCTTGACCGAGGGGTCCTGCGGGTCCGGTAGAGAGCTAGCGCGCATTGAGCGTAGCCGCACAAGGTGCAGGTTAAAGGCCGCAGCGTTATCGCTAAAGGGGGAGTCTGTTGTGGAGGGACGTGAGCCAAGTTGCATATATTAGGTGTAACTAGTCAGCATATTCCATAAATATTAGCATACGGTAATGTCACTCAATAGCCCCTAAGGGGCCGATTTGCGGAGCAAATCGAGGGTGAAAACATTAACTGGTCACAAAATCTGCCGTCCCCGATCAGGGGACGACCAATCGAATTACCTATGAAACTTCGCCGTAATCTCAATAGCTTGAATCGCGACATTAAACTACGGTGACCAGTTACGCGGTTTTTTGCATAAAAACCTTCACTTGAGCTGGTCGGTAGGGATATAATAGAGAGATCCGTTTTCATCGTCATCGTAATAATGCTACTGCGCGCTTTTCTTAAGCGCAGAGCTGTTTTTTTATAAGGATTTTAGACCGTGACAGGTAAAGAGCACCGCGATCCAGCAGCTTTGATCTCCGTTATTAGATCCACCATTCCGCAGTTGCAGCGTGGGACATGTTACGTCATGTTCGCTTTTGAGCTTGGATTGTCCATTAATCTCGATCAGGCTGCGCAGCAGATTAAGCAGGGGGTTGAGCGCACAAAGTTTCGCAGAAATAGGAAGGCTCCCAAGCACTTCGACCACGATCCACCCCCCCTTCGGATCTCACAGCATGGACAGCAGATAAACGTAGGAAAGTTCTTTACTAAGCCGCAGGCTGACCTGACCCTGTTTGACTTTGGAGCATGCTCGGTCACCTACGAGGTCGATATAGCCGGCCCGATCGCTCACCTGATTGAGCTAAGCGAGGTGCTTTACGACAACGCTTTTCTACTTAACGATGCCCGCGAACGGGTGGTGCAGTTAATGCAGGAGTTGGATAGGTCGATCTCGCGTGCGAACCTAAGCGAGTTGGTAGAGGACTTTGCGGTCTACCATTTTGAGGAATTTAACGGAACGGTGGAGGTTTCAGCGTTGCTTGAACAACACCCGAGCGAGTTCGCTCGATTGCTACGCGCCGAGAGCGGGGAGCTTGGCAATGAGGAGGTGCAGGACGCAGTATCGAGTCGCACATCGTACGGCGTTGATGATTGCGCCGTTATCGATTGGAACGGAGCGCTCTTTTTTGGGCGGGATGTTGAGGATGTAAAAGCGGTACTTGAATTCTGTAACGTTGAGCTGCTTGAGATGCGCTTCCTCGATGAGCAGCTAGATGATTACCTTGAGAGCGCCTACCATGTCTTGACCACCAGGAAGGGTGGCGAGGCTGATCTTAACAGGGTGGCGCGCTTGCAGGTTGACTCGGCGATCCTGTATGAGGCGGTTGAGAACGCCCTTAAGTTATTGGGGGATCAGTACCTGGCGCGCGTTTACTCACGGGCTTCCGGCAGGTTCCACTTTCCGGACTGGAACTCTAGCATCCGGCGCAAGCTCGACACCCTTGACAGCATCTATCATAAGCTCTCTGACCGTGCTGCACAGCGCCGATCGGAGGTGCTCGAATGGATCGTAATCATATTAATCCTGGTCGAGGTTGTAATGGGGGTCTGGGAGAAGATTTAAGCTAAAAACAGATCCAATAACCCAAGCACCATCTTGCTCCGCCTGCATCATTCTGATTGTATGGGCGGATGCGATTCACGGTCCTCTCATCTGGTAGTAAAGCTAATTGTACATTCGTAGAAGCTGGGGGTTCACGCTTTCTGGTGGACTGTGGACTCTCTGGTAAACAGGCAGAGCAGCGCTTAGCCGAAAACGGAATCGACCCTAAAACCCTCTCTGCTATCCTAGTAACACATGAACACGCCGATCATATTAATGGTGTTTCGACCCTTAGTCGGCGCTACGGTCTGCCGGTCTATGCCAACGAGCGGACGATGGAGCGCATCACTAAGCCCCGTGGCAGGGAGATCTTTAAGACCGGCCAGGACTTTAACCTTGGTTCGGTCGAGATTACCCCATTTAGTATCGTGCACGATGCGACCGATCCGGTCGGATATGTTATCCGCGCCGAGGGCTTTAAGCTCGTTATCGTTACCGACCTTGGACGGGTGACAACCCTGGTCCAGGAGCACGTGCGCGGTGCGAACGCTATCCTGCTTGAGTCGAACCACGATCAGGAGATGCTACAGGCGTGCAGCTACACCTGGGAGCTTAAGCAACGGATCGCCTCAACCCATGGGCACCTCTGTAACGAAGCGGCGGGACAGTTACTGGAGGAGATTATGCATCCAGAGCTCTTTCATATCGTGCTCGGGCACTTAAGCGAGAACAGTAATACTCCGACCTTGGCGCTCGAGTGTGCCAACCGCTATGTAAAACGGAGCGCCGAACGCTCTGTGGGCTTAAGAACCCTGCTGTGTGGCAATATTTATCAGAGCTTGCCTACGCTTGAGCTTGATGAGCCGTACAACGGCAAGGTGCTAGTTAATGCGTGATATAGGGCGCTGACTGCTCAGTTATATATAAATATAAGCGGCGTGGTTGTCAGCACAGATTAGGTAAAAGGCAGCTTTTGCGGATCTCTCCATAAAGCTGCCCTGACAACCACAAGTTAAGGATTAGTTATAATCTCTCCTACACTTGGTTTAAAAGCAGATTGAGCCATATGGAACTTTTTGAAAGTTGTGACTGCCAATAGGGATCTCCCTAGTGCGCAAGAAACATCAATCGCATTAGGTTTGTCCTCCAAGCCCTTGAGCTCCTGAAGTGCTTTCTCAAGTAAGGTTCGCATCTCTGCGCAGCCCTCATTAAGATCCTTCCGTAGCGCAGTGCCTGGAACCCTAGCAAACTCGCCTTCCACGCCCCTTAGCAGTACTAACATGCCTTGAACTCGTCTGCGTTGTGCCACCGCAAACAACTTCATGTCGTTTACGGTCTCCGCCTCCAAATTAGCAAGGTTGGTAGCAAAGCTACCTAAGGCATGCTGCAGCTCACACACAGCTCCAATCGTATCATCCGCGCCAAGCGGTTGTAGCTCAGGAGCTGGTGCCAGAAGCCCTAACGCAAAAAACATTAGACAGGTACTCATAAAACCTCCTTTAGAGAAAAACCATCTACCTAACCCGTGCCGACGGAGTGAGCCCACTAAGCGAGTTCACTCCGTCAGCAAGAACGCCACCTCTACCGTTTACCGTTATTTATCGGACCCTATACCAGCCCAGGGCTGTAATCGGAAGCTCTTTTGCCCTCATGTAGCACAAAAGGTGCGAGGCTTTTTATGCTAACGGCCCCCTGAAACGACGTACCGAATGCTCTCAGGGCTAAGGAAGCACTATTTATGGCAATATTTATGAGAGCTTACCTACACGGGAGCTTGATGAAACATGCCGTGACGGGGTAATAGTTAAGGCATGATTCCTCGCTATACAAACCCTGAAATGGCGGAGGTCTGGTCCGATCAGACCCGCTACACTATTTGGCTCGATATTGAACGACACGCCCTAGAGGGCTTGGTCAAGCTGGGGGCCGCTCCCGCTGAGGCGCTCAAAGCCTATAACGAGAAGGCCAGCTTCTCCGTCACGCGGGTGCAGGAGATTGAGCGCGAAGTAAAGCACGACGTTATCGCCTTTCTGACCAACGTTGCCGAGCATGTCGGCCCCCTGTCGCGCTACGTGCATCGAGGGATGACCTCGAGTGATGTTGTTGATACCTGCCTTGCTGTACAGATGAGACGCGCAGGATTGATGCTTCAGAAGCGCATTGAAACCCTGATGCAGAGCGTCAGAGAACGCGTCATTGAGTTTAAGCATACGCCGTGTATCGGTCGTTCTCACGGGATTCACGCCGAGCCGACAACGTTCGGTGTTAAGCTAGCGGGCTGGTACGCAGAGCTAGATCGCCAACTTAAACGGCTTAAGGCCGCAACGGAAACGATCTCAGTTGGAAAGTTATCGGGCGCAGTTGGTACCTATGCTGGGATCGATCCGAGCGTTGAGGAGCTCGTTATGCAGCGCCTTGATCTTACGGCTGAAACGGTTGCAACCCAGGTTGTTTCGCGCGATAGGCACGCAGATTTTATGGCGTGCCTAGCTGGTGTTGCAAGCTCAGTTGAGCGCTTCGCTGTTGAGATTAGGCACCTGCAACGCACCGAGGTGCGTGAAGCTATGGAGGGGTTTGCTCCTGGACAAAAGGGCTCATCGGCGATGCCGCATAAGCGCAATCCGATCCTGACCGAGAACCTATGTGGTTTAGCGCGACTTCTGCGTTCGTACGCGCAGGCCTGCTTTGAGAACGTAGCACTCTGGCATGAACGTGATATTAGCCACAGCTCGGCCGAGCGGGTAGCTATTCCAGATGCCTGTATCGCACTTGATTTTATGCTCAGTCGCTTTGATAGCGTAGTAAGAAACCTGGTCGTATCGCCTCAGCGGATGCTTGAGAATCTTGAGCTAACGCGCGGTACAGTATTCTCTGGGCACCTTCTTGTGGCGCTTGTTGATAAGGGGGTCTCGCGTGAGGATGCCTATGCGCTCGTTCAGAAGCACGCCCTGGCGGCCTGGGATGGTGGTGCGACCCTTGCGGAGCGGGTCGCGCAGGATGCGCTTGTTTCGAAGGCTCTTACGGCCGAGGAGCTTAAGGGTGTGTTCGATCTCGCAAGGCATCTCCGTAGGGTGGATATGATTATAGAGCGTGCGCTTGCTTAGTATTATAAGGGGTAGGATATGCGTTATCAGGTCTTAGTAAGATTAAAGCCCGGAGTGCTTGATGTGCAGGGCAAGGCGGTAGAGAGCGGGCTTAAGGATAAGCACTTCGATGGGATCCGTAACGTCAGGATAGGTCGAGTTATCGAGCTTGAGGTTGAGGGGCTCGGCAAGGAGGAGGCGCGTAGCCAAGTTGACGAGATCTGTCGGCTCCTGCTCGCTAATCCAGTTATAGAGCAGTACGAGATCCTGGAGGTCGCGTGAGGGTCGCGGTAGTTGTCTTTCCAGGAACCAACTGCGAGCAGGATGTCGAGCATGTCTATGCCGGGCTGCTTAAGCAGGAGGTCTTGCCCATTTGGCACCGTGACACCGATCTAAAGGGTGCTGACCTGGTTGTACTACCTGGTGGTTTTTCATATGGGGACTATCTCCGGACAGGGGCGTTAGCCAAGCTTTCGCCTGTGATGAGGTCGGTTAGAGCCCATGCCGAGGCTGGTGGTAGGGTGCTTGGTATCTGTAACGGCTTTCAGATCCTGTGCGAGGCGGGGCTACTTCCAGGGGTTCTCCTTGAAAATGTAGGCAGACGGTTCCTTTCACGCTTTATTAATATGCGCGTCGAATCAACTGCATCCTTCTTTACGCAGGGGTTAACACCGGGTGCTGTGATTACCTGTCCAATCGCCCATTTTCAAGGCAATTACTTTGCAGAGCCGGCAACCCTCGAGGAGCTTGAGAGTCACGGCCAGGTGGTATTTCGGTACTGTGATGCAACTGGCGAGGTATCGCCTCATGATGTTACTGTGAACGTTAACGGCTCCTGCCGCGCCATCGCTGGAATCTCTAGCCGTAACGGCAACGTAGTTGGTCTAATGCCACACCCGGAGCGAGCCGTTGAGGCTCTGATCGGATTCGTTGGTGGTGCGAGTGGGCTTAGGCCATTTTTAGATAATAAATAATTTACCAAGGCCTAGCCGGTGATGATACTTAATTCAGGTGCTCACCGTGTGGTTATCCTGCTCTGTACGGGCCTCTCTTTATACGGGGGGATCGCAACAGCGGAGATTAAAGATTCTAGAAAACCTGCAACTTGCGAGCAGAGTTTATCTTTAGAAGGATTTCGAGCATCAGCGCTTAGTCAAAGTCCATTGGTTGCCGAGATTGACCGCGATTATGCAAAAGAGCTGGCGAGCGCCTTCGATACCGAAGTTTTAATTAATCCCGAGCTGCAGGCGGAGCAAACTTTTACCCGCATGAATATGGGTGGCGATAACGATCCCCAGGCACAGGTAAGTATTGGACAGACTATTAGACTTTCAAATTTTGGCAGTAGGGAGCGCGTGGCTGCCCTTATTCGCAGATCCGGAGATAGACAAAAGAGGGCACAGATCCTTGAGTTAACTCAAAAGTTGCTAGTTCAATTCAGAACGCTCTACGTGTTGCAGGAGACCGATAAGATCCTCGCTAATGCTGAGCAACGCGCCGCAAAAAAGGTCTTACTTATCAGTGTGGGTGTTAAAAAAGGGTTGTTATCCCAGGGGGACGAGAAGCTCTTTGATGGTGAGAGATATCGCCTACAGGCGCAAAGAAAGGGAGCTGCTGCAACTATAGCAACTCTTCAGAGCGAATTGGCTAGATCTACCGGCTCCCCGTGTTCCATCCTCACAACAGGCCAGGAGCTACTAACCGAGCTTCCCTCTGAGGAGCTTCTCCTGCAGAAAGCCCGTTCTAGCGATCTAAGTGAGAGCACCAGGGTCGATCTATTAGTTAATCTAGCGCGCGAGGAGATGCGACTCTCTGAGCTAGATGCCTACCCTCAAATTACACCACGTTTAGTGTATCAACACACTAACGACGGTGGGGACTTCTTCGGCGCAGGTCTTTCAATGTCACTTCCATTTTGGAACAGAAATCAGGGTCAACAGATCCGCAGCAGAGCGGAGCAACGTTTCGTTGAGGCTAAGAGCACCTTTCTCTCTAACGGCGGACTTGAGGTGCAGATAAAAAACCTGAGAAGAGCCGCAGAAAGCTCCAAGGAGCAAAGTGAGATCTTCTCATTAAAGGTTATCCCATCATTTGAGGCAGCGCTGCGCTCTCAAGAGAAGCTCTATGCAGAGGGGAAGGGCAACGTGTTGCAGGTTTGGCAGACGTTACGCACCTTCAATGAGGTTCAGACACAGGGTTTGCAGCTCTGGCTTGAAGCTGTTTCGGTAAGGGTGCAGCTTTCATTGCTTGTTGGAGAGGAGGTTTAAATGAAAATAAATCAATTACTATCAAGATTCTTAGTTACCTCATTTTTATTATTCCTAGCCCTTGGGTGTAAGAACTCACAGCAAGTGGCAAAGGACGAGCACGGACACGGAATTGAAGAAGAACACGCAGAAGAGGAACGTGGACCGCATCGTGGCAAACTTCTAACTGAAGGAACATTCTCTTTAGAGTTACAGATCTTTGAAACTGGAGTCCCTCCGCAATACCGAGTCTTTGGATATGAGAATGGCAAACCTCTGTCACCGAGTGATTTTTCCGCATCAGTTTCACTAACTCGACTCGGCGGAAAAGTTGACCTGTTCAAATTTAAACCAGTTGCCGACTTCCTAACGAGCGATAGCGAGGTGGCAGAACCTCACTCATTTGATGTCGAAGTATCGGCAGAACATAAGGGTAAAAAATACACTTGGAAATTTGATTCCTACGAAGGAAGAACTGAAATACCAGATGAGATCGCGGAGCGTTCGGGAATAAAGATAGAAAAAGCAGCGCCTCATCAGATTAGAACTATTTTACGCACTCGTGGAAAGGTTCTTCCAAGTGAGCATAAGATAGCACACATCATCCCCCGTTTCTCGGGCATCGTGCGCGAGGGATCTAAGCACATCGGCGATAGCGTAGCTAAGGACGAGGTTCTTGCGGTCATTGAGAGCAACGAAAGTCTGCAACCTTTTAACGTTCGTTCTCAGATATCCGGCACCATTGTAAACGGGCATATTGTTATCGGAGAGTTCGTACCGGAGAACCAATGGATATATATCGTTGCAGATCTCTCTGAAGTTTGGGTGGATTTTTTTGTGCCTCTTAGAGCACAGTCGGGGGCCAAGATTGGACAGAAGGTTCTTATCTCCCCGGTTCATAGTGCAGAGATTACCGACGGGATCGTTTCGTACGTGGCTCCATACGCTGACGAGGGGTCCCAATCGCAACTGATACGAGCAGTCGTTTCTAATAATCCGCAACGGCTTCTACCGGGGATGTTCGTTACGGGGGACCTAGTGGTTGATCAAACTGAAGCGAGGGTCGCCGTTAAAAAAGAGGCGCTGCAAACATTTAGAGAGCAGACGGTAGTTTTTGCGAAGGTAGGTAACACCTATGAGGTTAAACCCCTAACCCTTGGCAAGAGCGACGGTGAGTGGGTTGAGGTTTTGGAGGGGCTATCGCCAGGGGAGAGATACGTTACCGGTAACGCCTTTCTTATAAAAGCTGATATTCTTAAGTCTGGGGCCACGCATGATCACTAAGCGCGGTTCCGTAGGAGGTTCTAGAGATGTTTAATTTTATTATTAGAACCTCGATTGCGTATCGCCACTTAGTGCTATCTTTGTCACTACTCCTCGCAATAGTCGGCGCTGTTTCATATAAGCGACTGATTATTGATGCGGTGCCTGATATTACCAATATTCAGATCCAAATAAATTCAGAAGCGCAAGGATATTCCCCTTTTGAGGTTGAGCAACGTATTACCACCCCGATTGAACTCTCTCTTTCTGGTATTCCAGCACTTGATTATACGCGCTCCCTCTCTCGCTACGGCTTGTCGCAGGTGACGGTTGTCTTTAAAGACGGCACAGATATTTATTTTGCCCGCCAGCTCGTAGCGCAACGCATCCAAGAATCGAAAGATAAGCTTCCCGATGGGATTAATCCATCTATGGGACCGATCGCAACAGGGTTGGGTGAGATCTTTATGTTTACCGTCGGTAATGCTGAAGATGCTAAACAGTTAAGATCGCTTCAGGAACTTAGAGAGGTACAAGATTGGGTTGTAAAGCCTCAACTGAGAACTATTCCAGGCGTAGTAGAGATTAACTCCTTGGGAGGCGCCTCTAAGCAGATAGTTATTATACCAGATATTGAAAAACTGAGAGCCTTTCAAATTACGCTTGAGGATCTCTCTCTGGCGATTTCTCGCAATAACTCCAATGTGGGGGCAGGGTTCATAGAGCAAAGTGGCGAGCAGTTTCTTTTAAGGGTTCCCTCTCAGGTTGAGAACTATGCCGAGCTTAATGAGATCGTAGTTGGGGTACATGAAGGTATTCCGATTGAGGTTCGTGATGTTGCATCCATTGAGATCGGTTCCGAGCTTCGTACGGGGGCGGCGACAGAGAACGGGCGCGAGGTGGTGCTCGGCACCGTTCTTATGCTTAGGGGAGAAAACGGGCGTGACGTGTCTAACAGGGTCAGCGAGAAGCTTAATGAGATAGCTCGCTCCCTTCCTGAAGGGGTGTTTATTAAGCCGGTGTATAATCGCTCCGATCTGGTGAACGCTACCATAGCAACCGTAAGGCAAAATCTATTAGAGGGCGCCTTGTTGGTTATCGCCATTCTGTTTGGCGCACTTGGCAACGTACGAGCAGCACTACTCACTGCGTGCGTCATCCCACTTTCCATGCTACTCACGATATTTGGAATGGCGCAAGGGCGACTGAGCGCGAATCTTATGAGCTTAGGGGCGCTTGATTTTGGTCTGATCGTAGATGGCGCCGTTATCCTTGTTGAGAACTGCATTAGGAGATTCGCAGAGGCGCAAGCCCGCTTGGGAAGGTTGCTTACAAAAGAGGAGCGCCTGAGCCTAGTGTACGAGGCCTCCTGCGAGGTTCGCCAAGCCACTATGTTTGGTGAGCTGATTATTATGCTTGTTTACATTCCGATACTGGCGCTCTCTGGAATTGAGGGCAAGATGTATCACCCGATGGCTATCACGGTGTTGATGGCTCTTGGAGCAGCCTTTATTCTCTCCATGACGTTCGTTCCGGCTGCCGTTGCCGTTTGTATTACAGGCAAGGTGAAGGCTCATGCTCCTTGGGTGGAGTATGTGCAATCTGCATATAGAGCGCTGCTGGTCAGGCTTCTGAGAATTCCTGTGGTTATCGTCACAGCTGCTGTGCTCATATTTATAGGCTCACTCCTTTTGTTTGGGCGCTTAGGCTCTGAGTTTATCCCAGCGTTAGATGAGGGGGATATAGCGCTGCATGCGCTAAGAATACCGGGAACATCCCTGACACAGGCGGTTAGTATGCAGCATCAATTAGAGGATGCGATTAAAACGATGCCTGAGGTTAGCCATGTCTTTGCAAAGATCGGAACGGCCGAGATAGCTATTGATCCGATGCCTCCAAGCGTTGCTGATGGCTTTGTGATGCTTAAACCACGTTCCGAATGGAGCGATCCGAAAAAGCCTAAAAATGAGGTCGTTTCACAGCTTGAAGAGATCGTAGCAAAGGTGCCGGGGAATAACTATGAGTTCACACAGCCTATTCAGATGCGTTTTAATGAGCTTATCGCTGGGGTCCGGAGTGATATAGCGGTTAAGGTTTTTGGTGATAACGTTGAGGTGCTCTTGGAGGAGGCCGAGAAGATTAAAGGGGTGCTTGCAGGTATTCCTGGAGCCTCAGACACCAGGGTTGAATCGACAACCGGGCTTCCTATGATCGTCATTAAGCCGAATCGTTCAAAGATGGCGCGTCTTGGCTTGAATTCTGCCGATATCCAGAGCGTAGTGCGTACCGCTTACGCTGGAGAGGAGGTCAGTAGGTACTTTGAAGGGGATAGAAACTTCCCAATAGTTGTCAGACTGAGTGAGCTTGATAGAGGTAACAGAGATGCTATCTCTAATCTGCCGATCCCTCTGCCCCCTGATATCTCTGTGCAGGATAATGAGTTTAATACCAGACGCGCGCAGCTGAAATTAGAGAGGCCAGACAGACCCTATATGAGCTTGGGGGACGTTGCAGATTTATCAGTTATCGAGGGGCCGAATCAGATCAGTAGGGAGAATGGAAAGAGAAGGATCGTTGTTACTGCGAATGTTCGTAACCGCGACCTCGGATCTTTCGTTGAGGAGGCGCAAGCTAAGATATCCTCAGAGGTGAACCTTCCAGCTAATTATTGGCTTGGATGGGGTGGTCAATATGAAAACCTGATCTCGGCAAAACAGAAGCTTATGATAGTAGTCCCCCTTGTTCTGCTTGGTGTGTTCGGTTTGATCTATTTTACCTTTCGGTCATTCAGGTACTCCCTACTTGTCTTTACAGGGGTTCCTTTTGCACTGTCGGGAGGAATCCTAGCGTTATGGTGCAGAGGGATACCATTTTCCATCTCTGCTGCCGTCGGCTTTATTGCCCTCTCCGGTGTCTCGGTTCTTAATGGGCTGGTGCTTGTAAGCTTTACGAAGAGATTAATTACCGATGGGTTTGATATTACCTTAGCCGTTGTAGAGGGCGCGGTCTCTCGTTTAAGGCCGGTACTAATGACCGCTTTTGTGGCCTCTTTAGGCTTTGTGCCGATGGCTCTATCGCAAGGCACGGGCTCTGAGGTTCAGAGGCCCCTTGCAACGGTTGTTATCGGAGGGATTATCTCGTCAACAGCGTTGACGTTGCTGGTCTTGCCGGTGCTGATATCGCTATCTTCCAGTGGCCTTTCAGTAGGTAGGTGGTTGCGTAAGGGCCGCTCTATAACTACGGGTCTTCGTAACTAGTCAGCATAAACTAAGGACGATTGCACAGGTAGGAACCCTGTACCAACCCCTCAGGGGTCGATTTGCAGAGCAAATCGGGGGGGATAATATTAACTGTCACAAAATATATCGTCCCCGATCAGGGGACAACAAGAAAGGGTGTAGCGTACAAAGACCACCTTCTATGATACCTCGCAGGCTATTGATGAGCTTTACTCTTGTGACTCCCCCTCCTCCGTGCTAACGCGCTGCGGCGAGACAGGTTTCGAGCCATCACCTGATGACTTTTAAGCGCCGCTTCCTTTCCTTTAGGTCAAAAACGATAATCTGGGCGACGACCATCAATATTCCTCCAACTTTCCGCCACTTAATGGGCTCTGTTGCAATGTCGATACCGCAGATCAGCTACTTGCGGAAAGTGAATTAATCTTCCTATCCCTAACTATCTGTGCACAGGTAAAATTCAATGCTATCGTTATTGAAAAAGACAACAAGTTAATTGGAGTAGGAGGGGGACAGATGAGTCGGATAGATTCAGTTGAGCTGGCTTTGTCAAAAGTAAAAACACATGGCCATGATTTAACCGGAGCTGTAGTTGCCTCAGACGCGTTCTTCCCATCTTCGGATTCTGTTGAAACATTGGCCGGAGTCGGTATAAAAGCAATTATTGCACGGTCAGGAGCCAAGCGCGACCAAGAGAGCATTGAAATGTCCAATAAACAGGAGTATCAATTCTCTTTGTTAGTGACAGGCACTTTAAACATTAACTCAAAGTATAAGCTCATATTTTTTATAATTTCCTAGTATTCTTATAAACTCGCAAAACCATGCAAAAATCAAAAATTTTCATTATCTTTGTTTTATCATTTCTACTGCCATTAAATTTCGCTAACGCATACTTGGATCCGGGCACAGGTAGTATTTTGCTACAAGTATTACTTGCCGGATTCTTGGGTGCTCTTTTATATATAAAAACATTTTTCAGAATGGTAAAGAGCTGGTTTGTTAAGCCTAAAAAAGAGGATGAAACAAAAGATTCGGAAGAGAAAAAAGAAGATTGGAGTAGTTCTAGGAAATAATGAAGTAATATATTTAAACTATGCCAGCCTTACTTAAAACCTCATTTCGCGATCCATCAGGCTTTGTTTATAAATCCGGCGAATCTTTTTACCGACAGATAAACAAAAGTTATAAAGAGCAGTATCAAAAACTCAAAGAAACTAACTTGCTTGAAGAGCTTTGGAGAAAACAGCTTTTAATAGAGCACAAAGAAGTCTCAGGTAAGGGCAGTATTGACGCAAATCATTATTTAACAATTGAACCTCGGACAATTCCATTTGTCTCTTATCCCTATGAGTGGTGTTTTTCTGAATACAAGAAAGCTGCGCTTTTAACCCTTGAGATTGAAGAGATTGCTTTAAAAAAAGGGATGACATTAAAAGATGCATCGGCGTTTAACGTGCAGTTTATTGGAAGTAATCCTGTATTTATAGATACGCTTTCATTTGAGATATACCGAGAAGGAGACCCATGGGTGGCATACAAGCAGTTTTGCGAACACTTTCTTGCCCCTCTCTCACTTATGGCGTATCAAGATGTAAGATTAAATGCCTTATTTCAATCTTCTGTAAATGGCATACCATTAGATATTGCCAGCAAACTTCTTCCATTTAAAACTAAATTTAACCTTCAACTTTTTCTCCACATACATCTGCATGCAAAAAAACAAAAACAGTTTGCCGATTCAACAAAATTGATCGAAGAAGATCAAAGTAAAGAAAGATCGGCTAGAAGCAAATTAACAGAAAACAAGAAACTCAGAATCTCCAAACATTCAAGACTAGCGTTGATTGACGGATTAAAATCGGCAGTTTTAAGACTAAAATGGAATCCTGGGGGAACAGAGTGGGCAGATTATTACAATAACACTAATTATTCCTCCACAGCTTTTACAGAAAAACATAAGATTATTGATTCAATGCTAAAAGCCGTTGCTCCCAAAGTAGTCTGGGATTTTGGTGCCAATGATGGTGAATTCAGTATGATTGCCGAAAAGCACGGAGCATACGTTGTTTCTTTCGATGTCGATCCTTCGGCGGTCGAAAAAAATTTCATTAGGCTTTCGAATAACAAGCAAAACAAAGCTAAAAACAATATTCTGCCGTTAATGTCTGATTTAACCTCACCTACACCGGCGATTGGTTGGGGCCATGCTGAAAGGATGAGTTTAGTGGAGCGGGGTCCGGCAGATCTTCTGCTGTCTTTGGCCTTGATTCATCATCTTGCAATCTCTAATAACACTCCTCTTGCTTTAATAGCAGAATATTTTTCTAAATGTTCTAGAAATTTAATTATTGAATTTGTTCCTAAGACCGACTCACAGGTACAAAAATTGCTTGCGACAAGGAAAGATATTTTTCCGGAATACACGCAAGAGTTTTTCGAAAAAGAATTCAGCAATTTCTTTAAAATAATTTCTGCTGAAAAAATTTCCGGAAGTGAGCGAGTTTTGTATTTATTAAAAGCTCTTTAGCTTAGTTATGAAATCAAGTGTTGCATATCTTCGTTCGTTTCTTTGTTATATTACATTAACCTGTCTTGCCATTGCTTCACCAATCCTCAATATATTGGCTCAAGGACAGGAGTTCTTTATAAATAAGCACATGGGGTTAAGTGAAATTTTACTCACTATTTTCATTCTAGTTGCCATTCCTGCCCTAATTTTCAACAGTTTAGAAATAATAACATTTAAATTAAAAAAATATTATCAATTTCCGGTATTCGCAGTATTAATTTTTTTATTTCTATTACCTACAATTAATAGTTTTTTTCAAGATGGAAGATTATCTTTAATTATAAGTTGTTTTCTTTCTTTAATATTCGGCGTCTCACTGGCTTTTAAGCAAAGTTTACAGAAAATACTATTGGTATTCTCACCAATAGTATTAATCGCACTCTTTAACTTTTTTAGCAGTGCTAAATATATTTTCTCTGAGTCTAATAGTGATAAGCCTAGTAGTAATAAAGATTCACTAACTACCATTAACGCCCAAGATCAACAGACCGACAAAATACCGGTTGTGCTTCTGGTATTAGATGAGTTTTCACTTAATGCACTGCTTACAGAAGATATCAATATTGATGAGGCAAGATTTCCGAACTTTGCACGGCTAAAGAACCAATCTTATTGGTACAGAAACGCAACTACGGTTAATCAGTTTACACCGCTAGCTGTGCCGGCAATTTTGTCAGGCAAGGCACCACAAGGCACATCTAAACTTCCAACCTACGATCACTATCCAATAAATATTTTTTCAATTTTAGCAGAATCGCATGAAGTATCTGTCTACGAACCGTTCACGTCTTTATGTCCGGAAGAAGTTTGTAATAAAAAGAAAGAAAATAGTAACCAGGTAGTCTCTTATGATATTTTTAAAGATTTATTCGCTATTTACCTGAATTATTTAGTGCCGCCGGATCTGGCAGTTTTTTCTTTATTACCCCAAATAGATGGGAAATGGGGAGATTTTTGGGATGAGCAAGACTGGGTTGCGCCAAGCTTTAATCGTGAAGCAAGACTTTATGAGATCAACAATTTTATCGACAAAATAAAAATAAGAGACCCAAACAAACCAAAATTTATCTTTGCACACACTATTCTTCCTCATATGCCGTACCAATATACTTCTGAAGGATTTATGTATAGTCCTACATATACACGAGGTTATGTTGGTAATGCATGGGGCGATAATGAGATCTTGATAGCGCGATGCTATGAACAGTTTCTTACACAAGTAGGATTGGTTGATCGCTTATTGGGAAGACTAATCGAAAAGCTTAAAGCAATAAATATTTTTGATCAGTCATTAATTGTAGTAGTTGCTGATCATGGAGTTTCATTTGAAAAGGGTGCTTATAGGAGAAGTTTTGCCGAGAGTGAGCGTTTCTACCAAGACTTGATGAGCGTTCCGCTACTAATCAAAAAACCTAATCAAGTTAGCGGAGAGGTGATCGATGTAAATGCTCAAATAATAGATGTTCTCCCAACAATCCTTGATGTTTTAGGAATACATCAGAAATATAAATTGGATGGAATTTCTTTGTTTAGTAAACAAGAAAGAGAACTGCACAAGGGAGTTTTAATTGGAAAGAATCCCGGAAAAGATAAAAGCAACGACTCCAAATTTATAGGCAAAGTCAAATCGTTTGAGTTCTTGCCTCAAATTCCTGTTGATACATTGAAATGGAAATATAACTTACCCGGATTCAAAGAATTAAACAACTTTAATCCCTTTTATATCGGCCCGCACTCTAATTTTATCGGCAGGAAAGTTTCGAAGTTTACAACTCAAAACCGCAATTTTGAGACTCATATAATAGATTTTAAGGGGCGTGAACTTTCTCCAATTTTAAAATTTCAGAAAAAATCCAAACGTTGCCCCTGTAATATTGAAGGTATTGTAAGAGGCGAGGGAGTGAACAAAGCAGATATTGTTGCTATTGCTGTAAATGATCTCGTAATAGGTTTCTCGGAACTTGTAGAAACACCGCTCGGGTTTGATTTTCTAACTTTAGCCAGTGTTAATAGTTTTGTGGAAGGGGATAACAAAGTGAGTGTTTATTTGGTTAAAAAGAATGGATCTGAGATAGTTTTGCAGAAGAAATAAATTTTTTGAGTGGTTTTTATAAATTGTCCAAAATGGGAGCATGACGCAGATCGTATCTAAATAGGAAAATAATTTATACTATCAAGATCATTGGACAAGATCATTAGTACGGGGTTACATCTGGTCCATTACCGCAGATCGGCTACTTGCGGAAAGTGAATTGATCTTCCTATCTTTGGCAACCTCATTGATTAAACTACTTAATTATTCCCAGGTCTTTTTGTTTGCATCAGTGACCAGATTCCTCCTGAGTAATCTTCTTAACGCGATAGCTCCAAAACCGGCAAGAGTTCCATAACCGGGAAAACCAAAGAGCGCCAAAATCACGATCCCTCCAAGGAAGCGGCTCGCATCAAGA
>JAPLFS010000053.1 GCA_026390555.1 Pseudomonadota bacterium | reverse complement strand
TACTACTATTGATTCATCATCATCCCCTACACAGAGAAACCTAAGATCAAAATGAAGGTGCTCAGGGTGCTCACGCAGAGCTGGAATCTTGTGGATATCGAGATCGAAGATTGCGTCATCGATGGGTACAATCGTAGAGAGGCCACTCTCTTCACGCGCCTCACGCAATGCAACCTGCTGTAGATCTAACTCTCCATCAGCATGACCCCCCGGCTGAAGCCAGCGGTCGAGTTTTCTGTGGTGCAGCAAAATAACCTTACTTCCGCAGCGACTCACTACCCAGGCCGAGCCGGTTAAATGGGCCGGAAAACAATCGCGCTCTGCGCAGCGTGGATTCGCCTCTACCAGCTCACAAATTTGACGGGCCGTAGCGCCGTCCTGCGTATCACAACCGTGATAGCTTTTAAGTTGCCGGATTAATTTTGTGCTGGCCACATCGGATTCGATCATGCAGTGCAGGTATACAAAACTACCATAACATAGAGCAAGAGATGCGTGACGTGTTGCGATACTAGGGAAACCAAGCAAATATAGTGTGTGCCTTTATCCTCCCTAGATGCCCCTACCGCTATAGAGACCGCCACGACCGTACGGCTGGAGCGCATACGCGCGGTCGCTACCGGTATATTCGAAAGTGCGCCTTCAACCTTCCTTCTTCTTATCCTAGTAAGGTGGTTCGACGGGACTAATGAGGATAAATCCATACTTGCTGCGGCCTATCAGAGTGGGCTTCTCTTTGCCCCCCTTTCGCTCTTTATTACACGTCGACTAGGGTGCTCTGTTCAGCAATCGTTCGCAATCCTTTTGGCACTCGCCTCTACCTCATACCTCTTGGCTGTTATTATTCCTGCGAAACAGGCCTTTATAGCATTAACCGGCTTCGGTTCTCTGCTCAATGCTGCCGGCGCACCCCTGCTTACAAGCATAATGAATAACAACTATCCGGCGGCACAGCGCGGAAAGATCTACTCGCAAAATAACGCTATCAAGATAGCCACCAGTATCATCTTTGGAACTCTTGCGGGATGGGCGCTATCAGGCAGACTTCAGTACTACCAAATTCTTATCGCTATCTACGCCGCCGCGCTCGGAGTTGGTGCGCTCCTGGTGTGGAGGGTCCCCAGATGTGGGGCCCCTCTGCAACCAACTCCGCTCCTTGAGTGCTTCTCTCACATCAAGGTCGATCGAATCCTAAGAAACACCCTAATCGCCTGGATGTTTCTCGGCTTTGGAAATCTCATGATGATTCCACTACGAGTTGAGTATCTTGCTAATCGTCGTTACGGGCTCAACCTGACCGAGGTCACTATCGCACTTCTGATCTCAACCATTCCAAATATTGCTAGGTTGTTTGCAAGCTCGTTATGGGGACACCTATTCGATAAGATGAACTTCTTTTCGCTGCGCATGGCTATCAATCTCTCATTTCTTTTGAGCGTACTCTCATTTTTTTCAAGTAGTAGCATCATCTCCCTTGCAATCTCAGCCGCTATCTTTGGATTCAGCACCGCCGGAGGAGATGTGGCATGGAGCCTCTGGGTGACAAAATTTGCCCCGCCCGGTAAGGTGCCAGACTATATGGCGGTACATACGTTTTTTACCGGGCTGCGCGGATTACTCGCCCCCGTTACTGCCTTTACGCTACTTGATTTCCTACCCCTACAAAGTCTGATGTGGTTCAGCGCCGCGCTTATGTTTATGGCGACCGTACAACTATTCTTTATACGCGAACGCGCCGCACGCGACAGCATCCTGTAAATTCAGGCAGTTACATGCTTTGCTATTTCCCTTCATAGCCTAGACATGAGCTAAAGTTATGATATCATTCACCGGCTTCTAAGGTAACACCCTGTGCACCTGAAGCTTTAGATAGTAATTCTAGTTCACTGTAGTTTTGGTAAAGTATGGCAAAGAAAAGTTCGGTCCTTCGTAACGAAAAGCGCAAAAAGATGGCAGCTAAGCAGTTCGCTCTTAGAAATGAGCTGCGTGCAAAGGCTATCGATATGAAGATATCTGATGAGGACCGTTATAATGCTCGCATGAAGCTGCAATCGCTCCCTCGTAACGGAGCTAAGGAGCGAGTCCGCAACCGTTGCCAAATTTCTGGTCGCTCACGTGGCGTATACAGCAAGTTCATGGTATCGCGTATCGTGTTCCGCGCAATGGCTCACCAAGGTCTTCTTCCTGGTGTTACCAAGTCAAGCTGGTAGTCAGACACACGCTAGCATTATAAGCGTTTCTCATATGGCGGCCCACAAGTTCAAAAGGCTTGTGGGTCGCCATAATTATTTGAGCGCACCGGTCTCGACTACTACGAGGTCCTTCTTTAGAGGATCTTCTAGCCCTGATGAGTATCTAGATAGCTCGGTAAAGGGTACTCCGATCTCCTGCTTAAATTTATCCAGGTTCTTCGCCTCAATAAAAACAACCGATCCTGCGGGCAGGGATTTATCAGCCATATAAAATGGCTTTCTCAAATAAAAGCTAGCTGAGTATGCCTCTGAGCCGAACGAGTAAAACCTCTCGCGCTGCGTGGGCCGCACAGCTTCTAAGAACTGCGTAGAGGAGAGCCACGCCGTAGGAGAGATCTGATACGTGCCGGGATCTACGAGCAAGAGGTAGGCTACAACCACTATCGTTATAATAGAAGCCGCTAACCTTGAGATCGCCGTACCACCAGCAACACTTTTAACGCCCCGCAACATCCATAACAAAGCTCCGACCGAGCAGATAATTAT
>JAPLFS010000052.1 GCA_026390555.1 Pseudomonadota bacterium | reverse complement strand
CGGAAGGAGGTCCAGGAAGGCGTTGTATGGATCCGTAACAACGATAACGCTAGCTGCCGTTTCTGATAGAACCTTAGGGAGCATATCCTGAGCAACGAGGATGGCCATGGCGGGGGCCTTTGCTAGCTGCTTAGAGACCTGCTCTGCGGAGCGCGTGCGAATAAAAGCTAGGTGTGACGCTTGCGGCGTCTCTAGTGCGCACAGACCCTGAATTAAAAGTGAGTTATCTCCGATTACAGTACCCTGCACCTTGGCTGAGAGTTCGTGCACGGGATAGGAGCTGTTTGTTTTTCGCATCGCACCATCTTACTGAAAGCGCTGTCTTACCGAAAGCTCTGTATTACTGAAAGCGCTATTGAACAGAAAGGGGTCACCAAACACCTTTACATCAGTAGTTAGGTTCCAAGCGAAAATAAAAACGGCACCTATCTGTTGCCAGATAGGTGCCCTATTTCGGTCGACATTCACTCACAAAAGTTCCAACCACTCGGGAAGCTAAGTACATGGGGAGGGATTCGATGGCTGGTTCCCCGAAGAGTGATGCCCTTTCACTATGATGAGGGTACGAGCACGCGGTGTCAATTAAAACATCTGTTGTTTTGTATAATAATTATCTCTGAGAGAGAGAAGTTGATGGGCGTGCGGTATTATAAGAACGATCTCTCCCATTTTTTGCCACTATCCGTGCGGATTTTTCGTAGCTATCGCTAGGAAGATGCCAGGTCCAGGAGGAGTGAGCGGTACGAATACGGGTAATGTTTTCGTAGAGCATAGCCAGGTGCAGTGGTGTCTCCCCTTGATTGAGCTCGTTCATAACGGGAGGCATTAAATTAGCGAAGGTTTTTTGAGAGAGCTCGTTGTCGGGATAGAGTCGCCCATTATTTAGCGCGCCAATCCAGTGCCGCGCAGCGCGCCAGAGCTCTACGTCAGGCTTTAACTCAATCATTCCGGCCTGTAGATCTCCTAGGGCTATCACCGCAGCGGTTGCCACATCTGTGCCGAATCCGAGCTGCTGAAGGACTAGGGAGCTGGCCTGATACCCCTCGCATCCAAAGGATCTTAATGCGGCCGCAGTTGAGGGGGTTTGCATGTTTTTGCTGCGCCACTCAGTAAATTCACGTGGATGGCGCCCCAATAAGATAGCCAGTCCAGCCCAGTGCGAGAAACCCACAAGCATGCCGTATTCACAACCAAGCTTATCTGCGCTCATCCCGAAGTGATATCCGATCTCCACCTCGCTCATCATATCTTTAAGTAGGGGTGCCCAGACCTTTTCAGGGGGCGCTGAATCTAGCACGCTCTGACATACGAAATTTATCGAGAGCATAACAGCGGAGGCCCGTACCCCTAGAATCTCTACTGCGTGCTGTACCTCCTTTGAATTAGCAACTGTAGCGACGGGTACGATCTCAGCAGCGCGTAGTAGGCAGCTAGAGTTACAGCCGGGGAATCCGAGCAGGCGCATAAAATCCCTGCTGGAGATACTCTCGTTCCAGGAGCCCCGTATCAACGTAGAGAGGGCTGAGGGTACATGGAGCGTAGAACGGACAGCATCGAGGGCACGATCCCAGGTATTATCTCCCGCGCTCATATCGTGTTGCGAAGGTGTTGTCATGCCCATCTTCCATTAAAGCCCAAGAGTTATTTAACGGCTATAAATCGGCTTTTCTTTACCGATTATGGCCGTTTCTCAGACTAGGATATTTTGCTTAAGTAGGTTCAGGTACTTAGTTGAGCGTTGGAGCGCTTAGAGGCTAGGTAGGCGACCCCGATACTAATACCGTACAGGATAAGGAGGGGGCCGGCCATCATAAACTGGGTCATAACATCGGGTGGTGTCAGCACCGCTGCAACTACGAATATAATAACAACTGCGTGGCGAAAGTGGTGCAGAAGAAAGGTGTGATCACAGACCCCCGCACGCGTTAGAAAAAACGAGAGTAGCGGCAGCTCAAATACAACCCCGAAACCTAGTAGCGCTGTGATCGACATCGAGAGGTGATCGCTTATCTTGATAGTTGGGGTGATACCGATAGAGCGAAACTCCTCATAAAAGAAGCGTAGTGATAGGGGTAGCGCAAGCTCGTAGCAGAAGTAAGCGCCAAGTGTGAAGAGGACCGTACTTAGGATAACGAAGGGAGCTACCAAGCGCTGCTCCGTCTGATAGAGGCCGGGGGCCACGAAGAGCCAGAGCTGATAAAATAGTAGGGGTGAGGTGAGTATCGCACCGGCAAATACAGAGACCTTTAGCTTGAGTAGCCAGGCCTCTGCAGGCGAGGTTCCGATTAGCGGGCTATTGGGAAAAGAGGCGAAGTACGGGGCGCAGAGGATGGCAAAGATCTGACCGGCATAGAGGTAAGCTACGATAGCTCCGAGCGTTACTGCGATAAGGGAGATAATAAGCCTCTTACGCAACTCGCGTAGGTGTTGCATAAGCCCCATTCGAAATATGTGCGGATCGTCTACGGTGCTCATTTCGTCTCCGTTTGAATGGTCGGGCTATCTGAGGCCGATGGGGCGCTGTCGCTGGGGGGCTGAGGCTTAGGCTCTGGCTCAGGCACTTGCAGCGCGCGGTGATTTGTAGGAGCTGAACCTATTGGTGGTGCCATAATCTCAGCCTTGAGCGCTCTTAGTGCGCGGCTATCGATAGAGAGATCGCGGCGTACCTCGTCGGCAGGTTTATAGACTGAGTTGTAAAACTCGCGGCGAACAGAGTCGGAGCCCCGTTTTAGCTCTCCGACTATCTTTCCGATACTGCGCGCCAGAACGGGCAACTGCTCTGGCCCAAAGAGGACTAGCGCCACCAGAAATATGACAATAATTTCACTGAAACTTATGCTCACACGCTCTCCGTTGCACTACGGTGTTTAAGTAGCGCTAGGTGTTGATACCCCATTAGGCCGGGCAGGAGCTCCGCAATAAAGATTCTACAGCGGCTTAGGGCGGAGAAGATCGGATTCGCCGTCAATAAGGTCGGCAGAATCAGCTCAACCGGCTCTATACTGGCCGAGAGCCGTTCAATTCGACACCCTGCAATGGCTGAGCAGAGCTCAAGAAACCTGCGACGTGAGAAGAACTGTAGGTGCGTTCTGTCTAGGATGCCACGCGAGCGATACTCAAAGCGACCGCAGAAAAAAAGCGGAAACCTAACGCTCCAGTGCGCCACGTTAGGAACGGAGATAATAATTAGCCCATTAGGCGCTAGTAGCTCCTGGACCCTGCTGAGAAAGGCGAACGGATCGCTCATATGCTCAAGCACGTCGAGTAATATAATAGTATCGAACTGGCGTTCCTTTAGGGGCGAGAGGTCTCCGTGCACCTCGTCGTAGAGCTCTTGTAGGGGCAATTGAGCACGCAGGTCTATCTCGATAGCAACGAGTTGCGCTGGTTTTTCGGGCCTAATGCTGCGCCCGATCCCACCGCCACCCGCCCCGATATCGAGCACCCTAGTGCCAGCTACCCGGCCCTTAAGCTGCTGTAAGGCCCAGAAGTGACTAGAGCCACACAGAGGCTTAAATATATATCGTTCCTGGGGGGCTGCCTCCAGGGGGAGATCCATTGCGCTAGCCATAGTATAGCTTTAATCCAAAAATACAGGCCCATAACTGATAGCACTAAACCCTATAATTTGGCCAATTTGATACCTAACAGGCCTAGATCCGTGAAGGGGGCGCTACCTTGCCCTGGGTTTTGCGCTGTTAAATGCACAACGGACCAGCCAAACCTCATCCTCATAGCAAGGCTCTGACCAGGCAAGTAGGTATTTAGAGAGTCGTATCACAGAGCTATTTGAAGGGCTGGTTTTTCGCAGCACGATGAAATCGAACCTCATTATGTTTTTATTAGCGTGATAGAGCCGCATCACCTGTCGCTGTCGAATAAAGAGTGCAGCATCCCAGTCGCCTGTCAGCACTACCGCAGTAGGGGGGATTATCTGACGCAAGCGCTGCACCGGGGACTCCTGCATCAAAGCTGTTTTTATCTCTTTGGGGATCCTTATGCGAGGCCCGATAAAGCTTGCTATCAAACAACAAAACAACAGCGCCACTAGCTTCAATTCGGTAGATACCGTACGCAAGCTTGTAAAAATCCCAACAGTTATAAGTAATGCAGGCAGGATAGAATAGTAATTATATGGATTACTCATACCATCAGAGTTTGACACCAGGATCATTCCAACAAATGGTGCAGCGGGTAATAAGAAAAGTAGCGGTCGAACTAGATATTCCCTGTAGTCTCGCACCGTACTGCTACGTGCTTTGACAAAAGCGAGGAGTAGAAGCGGCGTAATTGGAGCGATAATTGTAGTTAGCCACCAGATCTTAGCGCGTAGGAGGTTCGGGTCCAAAAGTTGCGATATGGTACTAACTCTTGAGAGCGGGTTGAATGTCGACCAGAAAAGCCAGCCCGGAAGAACCTTGGTATAAAGTAAAAAACCAGCGCATCCAAAAAGGAAACACCCACCATAAAGCAGCCTAGTTCGCCGTTGATTCGGAGCATCGTTTAAGTATGAGATCGCTAGAGCCATAATACAGAAGCTTGTAGATGCTACTAGTAGGGTCTCTTTAAAGAACATCGTGGCCACAAGACAAATAACAGCCCTCATATGCTCGCCTCGCAGGAAGAACAGAAAGGCCGCTAAAAGAAACGGGAGCGCGAAGATCTCATCACGAACCTCCCAGAGAAGTCCTATACGCGGCGCGGGCAGAAGTATACTGAGGGTCGCGAGTAGTGCAGCTACTCGAATGTCCCTACTAAGATTGAACGCTATTAAGAAGATCATTGAGACGATTGAAGTAATTGTTAACGAGTGCAGTGCCAACAGCAGTAGCTCTGGATTGTTAAAAACCTTATCTATAAAGCCAACGACATACAGATATGGTGAGAAATGATGAGTAAGAAAATGATGCCACTGACCATCAATTAATGAAGTTTGCAGTTCATTTTTTGAGCTAAAGTTGTGAACCACCTGAGAAAATATGGCGAAATCAACCCCTTGAGTCCCATTATGCCAGCGCGATACCTGCACTAAGAAAACAACGATAGGATACAAGCTAAGAAGGCAAAGTAGAGAGCGCACACTAGTATTTCCTGCCGTGGAGTCACTCGGCTTGCGATACAGAACGATCCCTACAGTGACGAAAGAGATACCAACGATTAACTTTAGGGGCAGGCCGAGATAATACGCGACCAAAAGAGGTGCTGGAATCAATAATTGCAGGGACCGCAGCCGTGTCTGCAACTTAGGCAGTATATCTAAGACCATTCACGCATCCCACAATTAAACTCGGGCCATAGTAGCGTAATTGTCAAGTAGAAGCACACCCTTCTTGGCCCTCCCATAGTTAGTGGGAAGGTGCTATCGTGGGCTCTCTATGTATAACCCCCGACTTCATTTTCATTTTATCGGTATTGGCGGCTCCGGCATGTCCGGACTAGCCGAGATCCTTCTTTCCTCAGGTTTTCAGGTCTCTGGGTCCGATCTTAAGGCCTCCGAGATCTCTCGACGCCTTGAGCGACTGGGGGCTAAGGTTTCAATCGGGCATGCCGCAGTGCATATTCCACCAACCGCATCGCTTGTGGTTTATTCATCGGCCGTAACGCCGAGTAACCCTGAGATGCGCGAAGCGAAGCGCAGAAAGTTGCCGATCGTACGTAGAGCTGAGGTGCTAGCCGAGCTGATGCGCCTAAAGTACGGCGTTGGAGTTGCCGGCTCGCACGGCAAGACAACAACGACCAGTATGTGCGGCGCTATCCTTGAGGCAGCCGAGCTCGACCCTACCGTTATTATCGGTGGTCAGGTCAAGGCGCGTGACACCGGCGCGCGGCTAGGTAAGGGGGAGTTCCTTGTTGCCGAGACCGACGAGAGCGACCGCAGCTTCCTTCTTCTTAAGCCGACCGTAGCGATAGTAACAAATATCGATAATGAGCATATGAACGCCTACCGCTCACGACAGGACCTCGATGATTCGTTCCGTCGTTTCGTTGAGGCGGTCCCCTTTTATGGCCTTGCTATCTTGTGTATCGACGATCCCGTAGTGCGGCAGATCGCCTCGGAGTGTAAGCGCCGAGTTCTCACCTACGGATTCTCTCCTGAGGCTGACCTGGTAGGCGTTAACGTGACAGCGGGTCGTGCAGGGATGGAGTTCGGGGTTGTTTATCGAGGGGCGCACCTTGGGCGTTTTAAGCTTCCGATGTTCGGTCGTCATCTTGTACAGAACTGCCTGGCAGCTATAGGGGTTGGTCTTGAGTTCGGAGTTTCAATCGAGGTAATTCGCAGCGCCTTAGCCGCCTTTGGTGGTGTGCAGCGACGTCTTGAGGTTGTGGGCGTGGCGCGCGGCGTTACCGTTATGACCGATTACGGACACCACCCGACCGAGATTCGAGCTACCCTGCGCGCCGTTAGGGAGTGTTTCGGCGAGACCCTTAAGCGCCTAGTGGTTATTTTTCAGCCGCACCGTTATACACGCACCAAGCTCTGTTGGCAGGAGTATCTGACCTGTTTTAAGGATGCAGATCTACTGCTTCTGACTGAGATATATGCCGCCAGCGAGATTCCAATTGAGGGAATATCGGGAGAGCTATTAAGTACTGCAGTAGAGCACACGAACGTCGAGTTTATTCCGTCACTTGAGAATCTTCGTCAAGCACTCCTGCCGAGACTTGAAGCTGGAGACCTAGTTATATGTCTAGGCGCTGGCTCAATTGGAGCAGTCCCCGAGGGGCTGTTGGAGGCCCTTAGTGGCTCCCAAGAAAGCCTATCAGACACCAAGATAGCGCCAAGTCTAGTTGCATTAGGGGCGGAGCTAGGCAGTTTAGGCAGAGAAGATTAAGGGGTTTTGCATGGGCGAGCCGCAAGCCACAAGCTATAAGCAGATATTCGACGAGAGCTTACTGGCGCCCGTAAGTGCCGCGGTTAAGGGACGGGTACGCCAGGGGGTTTCTGCGGCGACCCTTACAACTTTTGGGGTGGGGGGACTAATCCGTGCGCTTGTAACGGTCGAGTCGCTTGAGGAGCTGATGCAGGTACAGGAGCTACTATTTGATGCGCAGCAGCCAGTTCGCGTAATCGGTAACGGTAGTAATTTGCTCATATCGGATTGTGGGCTTAACGCCTGGATTATTCGGCTAGGTGCTGGATTTAAAACAAGTGAACGTAGCAGGCTAAACGAATTTGAGGTTGGGGCGGCGGCGTTACTAATGCCATTTGCTCGACGGGTCTCGGATGATGGATATTCCGGTCTTGAGTTCGCAGCCGGCATTCCGGCTTCAATCGGGGGTGCCGTATTTATGAACGCAGGGGCGCACGGTGCTGAGATAGGCGAACGTGTCGTGCGTGTGCACGGCGTACTTCCGAACGGTGTGGAGCGGGTATGGCAGCGTGCTGAGCTTGTTTGGAGCTATCGATTCTCAGGGCTGCCTAGTGGTGCAACCATCACATCGGTGGTTTTTAGCTTAACCGCAGGTGACCCAGTTGCCATAGCAAAGAGTTGTAGCGATAACCTAGCCGAGCGCCGCACTAGACAGCCCTTAGCGCTACCCTCGGCGGGCTCAGTTTTTAAGAATCCAAGCCCCGAGCAGCCCGCAGGCAAGCTACTCGAACAGGCTGGGCTTAAGGGGTATCGAATCGGCGGAGCGCAGGTGTCTGAGCTGCACGCTAACTGGATCGTTAATCCGGGTAAGGGGGCTAGTGCAGCCGACATTGCAAATCTAATTCAGCTCTGCCGGGAGCGAGTTAGTGAGAGCTCTGGAATCGAGCTTGAACCAGAGGTAAAGATCTGGTTCTAGGGCAACTAGATAACTTTCCCTCTCGGCGAAACGCTTGAAAATTCGTATAGTGTCGCCATGCGGTTGCTCTACACCTCCATAATAGCTTGCAGCGTTCTTATTCTGCACTACATCGATAATCCTGCCAGGTTTCAGCATGGCTGGCTGCATGGCTGGATGTGGACGAGCACCAGAACCGTTGAGTTGCTCGAGAATAAGGAGGTACGGATTGAGGGGTTAAGGGTTCTTTCGCGCACTGAGATAGAGCGCGCGCTGCCCTTCGATAAGTCCGTTATCTGGTGGCACGTTAATAACACCGAAATTCAGGGTAAGATCGCCGAGAATCCCTGGATTGCAGCGGCGCGGCTTGATAGCTGCCCAGGGATGTGGCCCTCAAATTGGGGATGTTTCCTCGTTTCAGTCACGGAGAGATCCCCTAAGTTCATCGCAACGGTAGATAACGAGCGTTGGGTTATTAGTGATGAGGGTGCCTTTATTATGCCAGCCGATGGCCCGCTGTACGGACTTACCGCAGATACTTTAATGAACCTTGTGGCGGTAGATGGGATTGCTTCACGCGCTCATTCTCCGGACCTAGTGCGCGCGCAGTTAGCGTTGGCGTCACGTTCAATCGCTACAATTGAGAGTTCTGTAGCTAGAACGGCAGATTCCTTACGCTTTGAGGGGCGGGGGCGACTGGAGGGACGGGGAGATTTCGCCGTAACGTTTAAGGGGGTGCCTTTTCCTATAGTATTTACTACCGCAACTGATTCGTTGGTTTCGCTTGAGGAACAGGCACAGCGGTGCGCCGGGTTATTAACTAAGCTTAAAGATCGTTTCGCTGAGATTGAGCGTGTTGACCTGGCGTTTACCAGGGTAGGGGTAGTTAAGTTCCGAGGAGATGTGGTCGCCCGTGGCGCTCCCTAATGGGTGTCGGGCAGCAGATTTTACGCCCATGCACCGTGAATACTTACTTTAGGTAACTTAAAACCACTTGCACTCAGTTCAAACTGCGTTTAATGTCGTCCCGTCTTGTAAACTCTTTATTTCGAGCGGTCACATGCCAACTCCATCCTCGTTGATAGCCGGTTTAGACATAGGTACTTCAAGCATTAAGATCGTTGTTGGCGAAAGGCGCAGCGACGGTCGTGTTGATATTATCGGCGTAGGAACAAGCCCTTCACGTGGACTTCGCAAGGGGGTCGTTGTTAATATTGAGGGTACTGTAAGTGCAATCAGCAAGGCCGTAGCGCAGGCTGAGACCATGGCCGGATGCGAGATCAGCACCGTTTTTGCGACGATCTCCGGTGCTCACCTAAGGTCACAAAATAGCCACGGTATCGTTGGAATAAAGGGCAAGGAGGTTTCACCTCTGGATATCGAGCGGGTTGTTGAGGCCGCCAAAGCGGTAGCAGTTCCCCTCGATCGTGAGATCCTGCACGTTCTTCCCCAGGAGTTCGTTATCGATGAGCAGGATGGAGTGAGGGATCCGATCGGCATCTCTGGAGTTCGTCTTGAGGCGCGTGTTCATATCGTTACTGGCGCGATCGCCAGCGCTCAGAACGTCGTTAAATGCGTTAATAGATGTGGGCTTACGGTTCAGGATATCGTTGCGGCACCGCTGGCCTCTGGCAAGGCTGTGCTTTCCCAGGAGGAGCAGGAGCTAGGTGTGTGTCTCCTTGATATTGGTGGCGGAACGACCAGTTTGGCGGTCTATTACGGCGGAGCGGTCAAGGTGACATCGGTTCTGGCTGTGGGGGGCAATCACACCTCAAACGATATAGCTGCTGGACTAAGGACTCCGCTGGCGGCTGCCGAGCGTATCAAGTGCGAATACGGCACAGCCATGAGCTCTCAGGCTAGTAAGACCGAGACCCTAGAGGTGCCATCGGTCGGAGGGCGTGCTGCGCGTGTTCTCTCTAAGTCGGTGTTAGCCGAGATAATTGAGCCCCGTATAGCAGAGATCTTTGGATTAGTTCAGCGCGAGCTCGTCAGGGTCGGGTGCCTAGATGCGCTCACTAGTGGAATAGTTCTAACCGGAGGAAGCTCCAATCTGCCGGGTATTGTTCAGGTAGCTGAACAGGTATTCAACTTACCTATCCGTAAAGCAGAGCCGATTGGGGTGGGGGGGTTGTTAGATCTGGTAAAGGGGCCCGAGTATTCGGCTGCGGTCGGGCTATTGCTGCACGGGGCCAACCACAGAGGATCTCTGCGTAGCGCGCAGGGACGCAGCTCGGTTGGGCGGGCTATGGGTCGGGTAGCTGGCTGGTTTGCTGAGCATTTTTAGATGGATATCGGGTTAGGTTGAACGTTATGCCATGGATTTAGGCATGCTTAGGTTAGTAATTAGGAGCTTTGGATTTGAGCGGTGGTGTAGGTAGGGGTTTTTGTGGCAGATGATTGGGGCTTGAAAAAAGTAGGATCACTAGGGAAACACCTTTTGTATCTCTTTACTTTTCAAGTTAAAGGGGAATAATGGGGCCGCTTGGTAGAGGGACTGTGTCGGACTGGAAACAGATCAATCTTGATTTTCAAAAAAGAGGTACGGGGGAAAGCATGGACAATATAAGTAAGAAGCTTCAGGCTAATAACGCAAACATTCGGGTATTCGGTATCGGTGGTGGCGGCTTAAACGCCGTCAACAATATGATCCGTAGCGGACTCACTGGGGTTGAGTTCTTTGCAGCCAATACGGATGCGCAGGCGCTCGCGTCATCCCTACCGAATAATAAGATCCGGCTTGGCGATGATATCACCAAGGGTCTTGGAGCTGGCGCAGATCCAGATGTTGGTCGTGCTGCTGCTCGTGAGAGCGTTGAATCAATACGCAAGGCTCTCGAGGGAGCTGACATGGTGTTTATCACCGCAGGTATGGGTGGTGGAACTGGAACATTCGGTGCATCAGTTGTAGCTGAAGTTGCAAAGAGCATGGGGTGCTTGACGGTTGGTGTTGTTACCAAGCCCTTTCTATTTGAGGGTAAACGCCGGATGCGGAATGCGGATCTCGGCATCGAAGAGCTCAGAAAGCACGCAGACACACTTATTACGATCCCAAATCAAAGATTGCTCTCAATCGCTGGACGCAACACCTCTCTGCTGGACACATTCCGCAAGGCCGATGATGTGCTCTATCAGGCGGTCAAGGGTATTAGCGACCTGATTATCTGTGAAGGCTTGGTAAACGTAGACTTTGCCGACGTTCGCGCGGTCATGGCCGAGATGGGTATGGCGATGATGGGAACTGGCGAATCAAGTGGTGATAACCGCGCAATCGAGGCAGCTGAAAAGGCTATCTCTAGTCCGCTTCTAGAGGATATCTCGATCCATGGTGCTCGCGGCATTCTTATTAACGTTACTGCTTCACCTGACGTTACCCTACAGGAGGTTAACGAGGCGGCTGAACTGATCCACTCAGAGGCGGCAGAGGATGCTAATATTATTTGGGGTATGGTTATCGACGAAAATCTTGAGGACAAGGTTCGCGTTACCGTTATCGCAACTGGTTTCGGTGCTGAGAGATTTGCCAATAGCGACGCAATCAACAATGCTTCCAAGATGGGCAAGCAGCCTGGGGCAATGCTACATGCAAGCGGACTTGATATTCCGGCATTTGCTCGTAAGCAACAGCAGAACGGCGGTGCATCAGAGGTGATTAAGCTTAAGAAGCTCTCGGTGCTCTCTACATCAGAGGATGAGGAGAAGTTTGAGATTCCAACCTTCCTGCGTAAGCAGGCTGAGTAGTTTCTCTAGCTCGACAGCTATAAAAAAGGCTGGGCTTTACCGCCCGGCCTTTTTTATTGCAATCAGTTTAGTCTACTAACCCCAACAGCTCATAAACCATAAACTCTCCCTTGCGGCCCTTAACTGAGACCGGTTTAAGGGGTTTTGTTATGACATGATCTTTAACGTGCTCATAAACCGTATCGCTGATACAGATAGTGGAGCCGAACTCCTTATTGATCCCCTCCAGGCGCGAAGCCACATTTACGCCATCGCCTAGGGCTGTGTAGCTTAAGCGTTCAGCCGAGCCGATATTCCCAACAAGAACGTCGGCGGTATTGATGCCAACTCGTACCCGTAGGGTGCGCTTGCCTTGCGCAGCCCAGGTTAGATTAATCTCTTGTAGCTGCTCGACTATACGCAGCGCAGAACGACAGGCGTTCAAGGCGTGCTCTGGTAGCGGTGACGGCGCGCCCCAGAATGCCATGACAGCGTCCCCGATAAATTTATCAACTGTACCTTCTTGCTCTGCAACTGCCTTGGTTGCCAGAGCAAAATAAGCTGTTGTGTACTCCAGAAGCTCTTGCGGTGAGACCTCTTGCGCCATGGTCGAAAAATTTTCAATATCACAGAAAAGAATAGTAAGGGGCCGAACCTCAACACATGGGGCGAGGGCCTTGCCGCTTTCAACAAGCTGACGTACCAATCCTAGCGGTACGTAGAGTGAGAATGAGCGCAGAGCGGTGCGTAGAAGGTTAATGCCGTTCTGAAGATCCCTAATCTCCCTGATGGGCGCCGAGGGCTCGTTACTATTGCTGTCGTCGAAATGCATCGTTTGAATGCTTGAGATCTCCTTGGATACCCGCACGATGCCACTTACTAGCCGCTTGGAAAGTTTAAAGATAAGGAGCAAGTTAACCAGAATTAGGGCTAGGATAAAGAGCATTACCGTCTTTGCGGCTGAATATAGCCCTCCGATAAAATCGCTTGTCGGGGTGATAATAATTGCCCGCCAATCAAGGTTAAACTCATTATTAAGCCGAAAGAGTGAGACACTCATTTTTATGCCGGCATCGCTTGATATATAGCTCTGGGTGTATTCAGTACCACTGGTCGCATTGTTAATAATCAGCTTAGCCTGTTCGTTCACTGCAGCAACAAGGGGGGTAGTTTCGGAGGGTGTTAATCCTGCTAGATTTGATGCTGCGATGGTAGCGTTCTGTCCATCTATAATCATGGACAGGCTGTTGGCGCTAATTTTATTGCGTTGCAGAAGTTTAGAGAGCTCTGGAACCGTAATATCTGCGACTACAGATCCTATATAAGCGCCCTCCTTAATTATCGGCATAGCTATCGCGATGGACGGTATGCCAGAAACTAGATTCGCATTTATGTCTGTAATAAACAGCTTTTTTGAACTCTTTGTTCCGATATAACTCGGTCTATTACGGGGCTCTATATCGACAGTCTCTAGAGCCGTTTCTATCAAGTACGGCCATTCTGAAAAGAAGCTGCGGTGTCGCTTTTCATTACTGCCTAATTCCGAGGGCTCGATGCGGGACGTGCTCCAGTTAGCAAGAGCTGGTATCTCTGGGTGTAGTTGACGGCGAGCGCTACCAATCCTAGAAAATGCACGGAAGAAACCATCTTCAAAGGTGATAGAGATCGAATGGATCTGGCCAGCCGCCGTAAGCCCTTTGTAGAGTAACGACTGACTCCGCTCATCCCTAAATTGCTCTGGTGCAAGGGCTGCGATCTCCGCCATAACTGTTAGGGTACTAACAACCGGTTGTATAAAATCATCAACTATTCGTAATGTTTCGGCCTGCGCCTCCTCAACCTGCTTATTAAGTGCCCCCTCGATCGATTCAACACTCTCATAATAAAATATGGCCAGCACCATTAATAAGCCTGGAATGGTAAGCAGTCCGAATATTACCATTAGTGCCGCGGCGAGCGCGGGGGGTCTGTTGCGAAATAATAAGCGTTTTAGCATAGCAATAGACTATCTCCTCATGGCTTAAGGTGTCACTAGCGAACTTTCCTAAGCCTATTTTAGTGCCCGTAGCCCGATATCCCGATCAAGTGCTGCGTTAGTAGCAAAGCGACCGAGGGCTGCATTAATCATATCCTCAATCAGCTGAGTATAAAGCACGCGCGGCTTAGAGCGCGCCCATAGATAGAATGCGCAGGAACCTGGAAAGGCATTGAGCTCATTAAAATAGAGCTTGTTTGTAGCCAGGTCGACGATAAAATCAAGGCGCGCTACACCTGAGCATCCAAGCAGCGAAAACGAGCGTTTCGCTAATTCGATAACCTGATTGCGTAGCTCTGAATCGAGGTCCGCTGGATCAATCACTCTTGTAAGGCTCGCCATACCCTGCGAGCGACCAGATTTTTTCCCACCGTCACGTAGGTACTTCTCTTCGTAGGAGAGCGTGCCTGATTCAGACACCGGGATCTCAACCACCGAGGCCTCGATACCGGACTCAATGCCAAGCTGCGCACGCACCGAGACATTTATCTCCATTATCTTAGACACGCACGGCTCAACGAGCGCCTGGGTATCGTAACGAAAGACCTTTGCAAGGGCCGCAGCAAGCTCCGTTGCGTCATTGACACGCGATACCCCGATACTTGAGCCTAGGTTGCAGGGCTTAATAAAGAGCGGAAAGTGTTTGAATTTATCCTGTGAGAGTAGCCCTGAAACTACCTGCTTAATATCTGCTTGCGCCTCGTTACGGTGTACTATGCTAGCTGGAAGCACCGGAATACCGTGCGCGCTGAGGTACATCTTGCACAGATACTTATTCATCGTGATAGCAGAGGAGGGCAGGTCGCTACCCGTATAGGGCACCTGCGCCATCTCAAAAAGACCCTGGATGCAACCATCCTCGCCGTACTGGCCGTGAAACGCCGGCAGGAACAGATCTACCTCAATAACGCTAGAGAGGCCCCTTGCGCCTAGACGGGTAAGTCCACCCACGCCCGGTTTCGGAAGAAGGGTCACCTCTTCAAGCTGCGCCAGGTTTTCTAGCGCCTTCGCATAGAAGGAGCGTTCGAGTAACGCCGCACCTATATACCAGGAGCCGTTCGGTGTAATGTAAACCGGAATGAGATCAAATTTTGCAGGATCTACGGCCAGCATTAACTGTAAAGCTGAGATTACAGAGATCTCGTGCTCGACAGATCTGCCACCAAAGAGAACCGCTACTCGCAATCGATTCGTCATACGTAATCTCTTAAAAACTAACCGTGCCCTCGTGCAGGTCTCCTAAATCGTTCTCAATTAGCACTAGATCGCCCTGCGCCCCACGGTCAGTAATAGCTAAAAAGGCCGCCTCTCTGTTCTCAGCCAGGACGATCTTTTCAATGGGAAAGCTAGCTCCGGTCAGCCCGGCAAGTAGCGCATCCTTGTTGGTATTGCCCACGATAATAAATAGATCCGCTACTGCGGCTGAGAGTGTTGCTAGCCTACGATTTTGCTCGTATTGCTGCTCGCCTAGCTCTATCATACCTGGAGTCATTACTATGCGGCGCTTGGCTGAGAGGGTCTTAAGCACATCAAGCGCCGCCTCAAAACCGGTTGGGTTAGAGTTGTAGGCATCTCTAAGAAACGATACGAAAGGCTTTCTATCCAATACTAGTCGGTTATCAACCGGCTGTAGGTTAGCCAGACAGGCCGCTACATAGGCTGGGTCTGCTCCGAGAGCGCAGACCATGGTAAAGGCGCCGAGCGCGTTCGATAGGGCTGGTCGACCAAGGAGCGGGGTGCGCCCAGGATAACGTGCGCCCTTCCAGTGGATAACGAAGCGTGTGCCCTGATCGTCAAATGCTAGCTCGGATGCGTAGCAATCAAGCGCCCCGGCGCTCTCATCAAGTCCATACAGAAGCGTTACAGCACGGCGATGCTCGCTCGCCATCCTGCGCGCGTTCGGACTATCACCGTTACAGACTAATATACCATCGGCAGGGAGCGCTTGTGCGATCTCAGACTTGGCTAGATACACGTTCTCTGGTGTTCCGAAGCGCTCGAGGTGCATAATGCCGACAGAGGTAACGAGCGCTGCTTTAGGAGGGGTAAAGTCGCACAGCCGTTTAATCGAGCCGATATTATATGCCCCCATCTCGATTACAGCGAAGTGGTGAAAGGACTTTAGCGTTTCGCGAATTGCACGGGTGATACCCATTATTGTGTTAATACCCTTCCTGGGCCAGAAGGTGGGAGCAAGACACTGCGTCATAAGATCTCCCAGGGCGGCCTTGGCCCCAGTTTTACCGTAGCTGCCCGTGATGCCGATAACGAATGGGTTAGCTTGGCGCATAATGCGCTGGGCCTCGGCGTAGTAGCGATCTTGCAGCGCCTTTTCTACTGGCCAGAGGAGCTTGTTTGAAGCGATCAAAAACAATGCGGGAGATTGCACCAACAGGAGGGCAAAAAATGCTGTCATGGCTAGCCCGTTTTGGGAGCCGCCACAACTTCCACACGAGAGCGCAAGGGGCACGAAAGCAACGAGTGCATACAAGATGAATGCAACGAGCGAAATCTTGCGGGCGCGTTGCGTCATATTGAGCTTTAATTTGCCGCTTGTTCGTGGATCCTGCTCTATAACTACGGTGATGCACCACAGGGCAGTCGCAGCGAGGGTAGAAAACACGAGCCCGTACCACTCGCCCGGCAAAACTAGAGCTATTATTCCTAGCGTGCATACGACGGCGCTGCCCCGTCTATCAAAGGCCCTCTTCTCTCTGATCCATGCTATAAAGCGTCTATTTGAGTACTCCTCCTGCTGGAAATATCTTAGATAGGAGAATATCCTTCTGTATCCAAAGAGCAGCAGTCCAAGCACAAAAATTAGGGTTGAAAGCTTAGTCAGCACAGGTTACCTGCTCACTTAAAAAACGCTCTATGTAATTTGCCACTAGGTGCGCTCCGGCATCCTCGAACGGTTCATGTCCCTTGTGTGGAAAGATATGGAGCTGAGAGTTGCGGATCAGTCTGTGAAAGCTGCGCGCCAGATCGAGCGGAGTCGCAGTGTCATCCTCTCCCCACAGAAGCAAGGTCGGTATATCGATAGACTGCGCCTCGCTTGAGAGATCCTCGCTGACGGTTTTTACGAGGGTTTTTCGTAGCTCGCCCGCGGCTCTGTAATCCGTAGAGCCGAAGTGCGGCGCTAGGTAATGCTTAAAGAGCCTACTGCCAAAAACTCCATCGATACTCTTGGCGAGTGAGACCAGTCCCTTGATGAACGCTACCCTGAGCTCCTGCTTAAATGGGCGCTCACGCTTAAGCCCATGACTTCCGATTAAAATTAGCGCCTGAAGGAGTTTAGGGTAGCGGGCCGATAATCTCACAGAGACCCGTCCTCCAAACGAGTGCCCCACTAGGATACAACGGCTAATACCGGCCTCTTCGAGCCACGCATGTATTCGCTCGCAGTAGTCTGCAGTGCTCCAGCCACCGCCATCGTTTGAGGCAGCTACGGGAAGTGGGGAATCACCAAAGCCTGGGAGATCAATTAGAACGATGCGATATTTTGTCGCGAGTAGTTCTCCCAGGGGGCGCAGGGCCTCGAGTGAGCGTCCCCAGCCGTGTAGCATTACTAGCACGGGACCGCTCGATCCTAGTTTTAGGACATTAAGAGGGGGGAGAGCTTCGCTCCGCATCGCAGCACTGGAATTCATAGCCTTATAATCGCTGATAGGGTGGGAAGTGACAAGGGGGAGAGCTCTCTCAGCCTTTTCTGAGCTGCCCTAAAAACGATATTTTGCACCTGTTGCCAGGGCGAATCTTCTTGCATACTTCCACGATGAGTTCCTATTCCGATTTTGCCCATTCAATACCACCCGCACGGGCTAACCAACTAAGAGCCCCATCTCCAATTGATTACGTTCTGATCGTTACGGTCTTGCTGCTTGTAGGGTTTGGGCTGGTGATGGTCTACTCAACTACCGGCATCCTCTCTCAGGAAAAGCTAGGCGACGCATTCTTTTATGCCAAACGCCAGTCTCTATCAGCTATTCTGGGTACTGCTTTGATGTTGATGTGTATGAAGATTCCCCTTGGGCTGCTACGCAGGGCCTCGCCATATCTTTTTGCTCTATCGATATTCCTTCTGGCGCTGCCGCTAATTCCAGGCATTGCAGATCGCGCTGGGGGTGCCTCTCGTTGGGTACGGTTCGGACCGATACGATTTCAACCAGCAGAGTTCGTAAAGGTGTGTCTGGTGATCTTTATGGCGGGTTTTTTTGCGCGGCACGAGCAGCGCATCGAATCGTTTTTGCACGGGATAGTAAAGCCTTTTGCTTTAGTTGGAATGGCGGCAGCTCTTCTTCTATTGCAGCCCGACTTCGGCTCATCCGTAGTTATTATAGTTACCGTTCTTTGTATGGCTCTAGCCAGTGGAGTGCGGCTAATGCACATGGCATTGTGTAGCGTTGTGGTCGCTGGATGCCTTGGAACTCTAGTCTTTATCTCCCCGTATCGAATGATGCGAATAGCGAGTTTCCTCTCCCCGTTTGCGGATTCGTCTGGCAAGGGATACCAACTCATTCAATCCCTAATAGCTGTTGGTACGGGACAGATCTCCGGTGTTGGGCTTGGCGGCAGCCAGCAAAAGCTCTTTTTTTTACCAGCAGCTCATACCGATTTTATCTTTGCGGTAATATCTGAGGAGTTGGGATTTGTTGGTGGGCTAACTATCATACTCGCCTTTCTCGTCATAATGTGGCGTGGGTTACTCCTGGCGCGAAGTGTTAAGAATGATACATTCTCCTTCGCACTAGCTGTTGGATTAACGATGATAATCGTTGTGCCCGCGCTGCTTAACGTTGGGGTTGTAATCGGGCTTCTTCCTACCAAGGGCATGGTATTACCACTTGTTGGTTACGGTGGATCGAGCCTAATGGCTTGCATGGCTGTGATCGGACTCCTACTCGCCATTCGCCGTGAGGCTGGTGAAGTTTCGGAGAGCTTATAATCTTGCGTCCGATATCTCTTTTTACTTGATGAATGGTTGCGATGAACAAGGTTGAGGTAACACAAAAGAACCCCCTACCGATTGAGGCAAGTGAACCTTTGCGCGTGCTTGTTGCAGCCTCCGGAAGTGGAGGGCACATTATTCCTGCCCTGCATATCGTGCGTGCGCTGCAGAGCCAATGCCCAGGGTGCGTTGTTGAGTTTATCGGTGCGGGGCGCCCGCTCGAGGAGAAGCTAATCCTAGAAAACGGATTTACCAGGCATATTGTTGCATCGGCTGGTGTTAAGCGACGCAACGTGATCGGATTGTTTCAGTTCCTCTTAAGGCTTCCGCTTGCGGTACTACAGCTCTTGTTGCTTTATCGAAAATTTAAGCCGCAGGTGGTCGTTGGAGTAGGGGGGTACGTTTCGGTGCTTCCGGTTATCGTGGCGCGTTTCAAAGGGATACCAACATGGACCCACGAGGCGGAGCTGCATCCTGGGCTTGCCAATAAGGTACTCGGTTATTTTGCCGATCGAATGTCGGTTTCATTTTCGGAGACTAAGATTAAGGGGCGGGTAAAGATTGAGCATACCGGGCATCCTGTTCGCCTGGAGCTTAAAGCAGTTGATCGCACAACTATAAGGAAGGAAGCTCCCCATAGATTGCTTATTATTGGTGGCTCGCAGGGGGCGCGAGGGCTTGATTACGCTGTCTCAGAGATAACTGAGACCCTCAATGCTAGAAACATAGAGGTGGTGCACCAGTGCAGGGCTGAGCATATGGATCTGGTTGTCAACGGCTATCGGGCCGCAAAGGTCTCGGCATCGGTCGTTCCATTTATCGATGATATGGTGGGCGCCTACGAATGGAGTGATGTTATTATAAGCCGTGCGGGTGCAAGCTCCGTAGCTGAGATTGCGTGCGTTAATCGCCCCACGATCTTTGTGCCCTACCCGTTTCAACAGGGTACCCACCAGAGCGACAACGCCAGGGCGCTTGTTGCTCTTGGAAAGGCGCTGGTAGTGGAGGAGTCTGGCCCGGAGTTCGGTCGGCGGCTCAGGGAGGCGCTTGAAAAGATCCTAGCACCAGAGAGCTTCCGCAGCATGAAGAGAGCTACCTGCGAGTTGCGGGGGCTAGACGCTGCGCAAACCATAGCACGCGGGATCGTAGCCATGACAGCGCGGCCCTAGAGCTGCGTGGCGTTATATTTTGCTTCCCAGAGGAATCAATCCGTAATATCTCGGCATCTGAATTTATAGGACCCAGAAAAAGCACGAGTTTTTAAGCATTTATGAGCCCTATAATCGCTTTATAAATACCTGTGGAGCCCGTTCATGGCTACAATTGCACCCCACAACACCAAAAAAACAAGCAACAGTGCGGCTTTACCAGGCTTTACGTTCTCGACCCAGACCCCCAAAGAGTTTTCTGCGATAGTTCTAAAACAAGCCCGTATTACGAACCTTCAGATGCTAAATAAGGTCTTTGCTGGAGATCCAGGTACGCCTGTCGAGATGGTGCGTCGCAAGGACGGTTTTGGCTTTGAGTTTGTCGATAAAACCGTTACTATGGGTTCTAATATCAAAAACGGCTGGTTTATCCTTGAGCGGCCTCCTGCATCAACCGCGGAGGAGCCCCCTAGGATGCGCATCTTTAATACCTTTGAGGGCGCGGCGGCAGAGTTCGCCATTAAGATCAGGCTACATGAGCAGGGAAGCCTAATGGTAGGCAAAGTTGCGCTTTCAACCACGGTCGATTCTATGTGTTTTACCTTTGGAACACCCAGTCGAACCATGGTAATGGCTCCAGTTTTAATGCCACTTGTGGGGGTGGTACTGTAATTCATTCGTAACTATTCACAGCATCTGACCCTGTGAATAATTACAATTTCTTGCTATATATCTATTTCTTTGAGGCGACCATTTTGCGCCCTATATAAGGAATATAGATGTCATCGCATATTGCAAGTATCTACCGCACCCATAGCTGCCAGGAGCTACAGGCGAGCCATGCTGGTCAAACCGTTACTCTCTCGGGCTGGATACTGAGAAAGCGTGATCATGGTGGGCTAGTTTTTGTTGATATTCGCGATAACTATGGTCAGACCCAGGTTGTTTTTAACAACGTAGGGGTAGCAGAGATTCAAGCGGTGCGGGTTGAGTCCGTTATTCAGGTAACGGGTGTAGTTAAGAGACGCGACCCGGCCATGGTCAACTCAAAGATCGCTAGTGGCGAGATTGAGATTCACTGTGAGGCGCTTGTGGTGCTCTCTACCTCAGAGGTGTTGCCGTTTCAGATCGCTGAGGACGATAAGGCCCCCGAGCCAACGCGACTTACTTATCGGTTTCTAGATCTGCGTAGAGACAAGCTGCACGAAAATATCATTCTTCGTTCGAAGGTTATCAAGCGCATCCGCGATATTATGTGCGAGATCGGTTTTAATGAGTTTCAAACCCCGATCCTTACTAGTAGCTCACCTGAGGGTGCGCGTGATTTTCTTGTGCCGTCACGGTTTCATCCAGGTCGGTTTTTTGCCCTTCCACAGGCCCCGCAGCAGTTTAAGCAGCTTCTTATGGTGGCTGGATTTGATCGCTACTTTCAGATCGCGCCCTGCTTTCGAGATGAAGATCCGAGGGCTGATAGATCTCCCGGTGAGTTTTATCAGTTAGACGTTGAGATGTCCTTCGTTGAGCAGGAGGATGTGTTTCGAGTAGCGGAGAGATTACTGGGCGACTTTTTCCCGAGCTTTACCAAGGAGTATGTAACTCCGACACCGTTCGTTCGCATTCCGTATGATCAGGCGCTCAATACCTTTGGATCTGATAAGCCGGACCTGCGAAATCCGTTGCGTATTCATAACGTTTCCGCAGCTTTTGCTGATTGCTCATTTCAGGTCTTTCAGAAGGTTCTGGCCGACAAGGGTGGAATTTTTGCCCTTCCGATGCCGATCATGAGTGTGCCGCCGCGTAAATATTTTGATGACGCAATTGAGCTCTTTACGAAATGGAGTGGGCAGGGTCTGGCATACCTGATCGTCGAGGAGGGTGGTTGGCGCGGCTCTATCGCTAAATTTATTGGTGCTGCAGAGCAGGTCAAACTTACCGAGCAGTTAAAACTTGAGCCGGGTCAGGTTATCTTTATCGGTGCGGGTAAGCCAAAGGCGATTCTTCCAAATCTTGGCAAGCTCCGTACGAAATTAGGGGATGATTTCAAGCTGTTAACTGGGGGCTATCATTTTTGCTGGGTTACTGACTTTCCGCTCTATGAGTGGGACGATGCAAATAACGAGTTGGTGTTCTCGCACAATCCATTCTCGATGCCGGACGGCGGTTTGCAGGTCCTCGCGCAAGGTGACCCCCTTGATATCAAGGCCTTTCAGTACGACATCGTATGTAACGGCTATGAGCTATCGAGTGGTGCGATCCGCAATCACGATCCTGAGATTATGTACAGCGCGTTTGAGAAGGTTGGGTATTCAAAAGAGGTTGTTGACGAGAAGTTTGGAGGGATGATTAAGGCCTTTAAATTTGGGTCTCCCCCGCACGGTGGGTTTGCTATCGGCATTGACCGCATCGTGATGTTACTTGCTAATGAAAGCGCTATTCGTGATGTAATCGCATTTCCGTTGGCGCAATCGGTTGAGGACCTATTAATGGGGGCCCCAAGCATTCCCTCCGAGAAGGCTCTTAAGGAGGTGCATATTAGGGTGGTAATGCCGGAGTTGCCGCCTCATAAGGCCTAATGGGTATGGGGTATTGGTGCGGGGCCATTAAAAATATGGCCCTTTTACGGGACGCTTCCACCTCTGCTATATTAATGCTAGTTTTTGTTGATTCATATGCCCGGCTGATGGAATGGTAGACATACAGGACTTAAAATCCTGGGATCGAAAGGTCGTGCCGGTTCAAGTCCGGCGCTGGGCAGAATAATCAGTTAGTTAAGTCATTTTCTGTTACGTATTGTTGAACTAAAAAGTCATTCTTAAACTAGGTTGATCAGCTAAAAACAGATCAACAGCTAGATCTCCTATATCCTGGAGCATTTTAAACTCGCGTCACCTTGCGAGTGGAGGATTCAGAAGATAAATCAGCACCAGCTTAATTTCATATCTTTTTGCAATTATAGACTCTACTTTCTCGGTAGCACTTGAGGCCAATTTACGTAAGCGGCTTATGTCTATAAACACTACTGTTGAGAGCTATTATGAAAAAGAGAGCTATGCTCGTTTCGATTATGTTAGCTACCCAGATATTTGATGGATACGCCGTAGCGCAGCCCGTCGATGTTGTAGCCGGGCAGTATGTTATTCAAAGAAAGAATGCTGGGAACATCACCTCTCTGAGCGCAGATCAGGTACGCTACGTTACTATTAAGGGAAGCGAGCATTTTGACCTAGTTTCGCCGTATAGCGCTGGGGCGACGATCCAGTCAAGTAAAGCTCAGATTGAGCCAGTTGATTGGCCGCATGTATATGCAGATTGCGCGCAGATCTTAAAAGATCCGACGGTGTTAACCTGCGAGCCAAATATTATCGTCAAGGCCTATGCAGTTCCTAACGATGCGATGTTTACCTCGCAGTGGGGATTGCACGATCCCGTTAAAAACGCCGACATTGAAGCCCTGGCCGCTTGGGATAAGGGTACCGGTACCAGCGAGACGATCATAGGGATCATGGATACCGGCATTAAATATAACCATCCAGATCTAATAGATAATTTGTGGACCAATCCAGCGGACCCCCTTGATGGGATCGATAACGATGGGAATGGCTACGTTGATGATGTACTGGGCATTGATGCGATAGCCAAAAATAACAGCCCGTACGATTGCGATGGGCACGGTACGCATGTAGCGGGTATTATCGGAGCGCGCGGTAATAATCAGCAGGGGGTAACGGGGGTCAATTGGCGTGCTAGTATGATAGCAGCCCGAGTATTAGGTTGTAATGGTAGTGGAACTATGGCGGACGTAATCGCAGGAACTGATTATTTCTACGAACTTAAAAAGAGGGGTAATAACATCAGGGTTGTAAACGCATCGCTTGGAATGCCGATCTTCCTTGCGGCGTGGTACTCTGCCATTGAGCGACTAGCCAGCGTCGATATCTTATTTGTTGCCGCCGCTGGAAACGAGGATACTAACAACGACACTACCCCATCTTATCCAGCAGACTATGACCTTCCAAACATCATTAGCGTTGGGGCAACGGGGCCCACCCTAGAGTCGGCGAGCTATTCTAACTACGGACAATCGGTAGATATCGCCGCCCCTGGTGGTGATATGAATCGCTTTGGAGAGGTGGGGGGAATCTACAGCACCTGGATAGAGCCGGAGCTCTTTAAGTCGATACAGGGCACCTCGATGGCGGCTCCCATGGTAACGGGCGCTATCGGCCTAATCGCATCACAGCGCCCACACCTTAGCGGCGCGCAACTAAAGGAGATGCTACTAGCATCTGCCGATCGAGTCCCTACGCTAGCTAGCTATACCTCGGGCGGTAGATTCTTAAACGTGGGTGCCATGTCGCAGATGCCGGATTCAAGTGACAACTGTCCAAATGATCCCAATAAGATTGAGCCAGGGGTCTGTGGTTGTGGAATCTCGGATGGTGATGCAAACAACAATGGAGTTGCTGACTGCACAGAGGGGAGTGATCTCGAGTTGGTTGTGCCAGATGCCCCTAGTATTAAGCCTGGAAAAAAGACGCTCTCTTTTAACCTAACGCCGCGGGAGGGGGTTGAGTACGTATTAAAGGTCAAGATCACTAGACCAGGTTATAAAACAACTACTAAGTTCCTTTGGATCCCCTTTACATCCGGGCGTCTTATTAAACTAGCTTCGGGCAGCTCCGTCACCCTGAGCTACTACTATATAATTGATGGGGCGGAGCCTATCTTCTCCCTGGAGAGTCCTCGTAAAAGGGCTAAGATTAAGTAGGTAACCGGGGCAAGAGCAGCACGCAATCTACCGAATGATGATCGACCTTTCTAGTGGCTATAGAATAGAGGTGCGCTCCAGCCTATCTGCAAGATCCAACTTAGCAATATTATAAACCCCCTCGTATTGGCTCCTTGCGCCGGTATTTTGCAAAGTACTACTCCTAAGATCTTCCTGGAATGCGCGTAATCCATCTTGCAACAAGTCCCCTAAGAGTCGGCCAGGGATGCTCGCTATCGGGCCTGCGTTTAACTCGCCCAAGATCTCAATTGCATTCTGCCACAACATATGGACCCTATTAGGCGCAAGGTTTACATGCCATTTATCTGGGCCCATCTCTGGATTGAGCAGATTGTTCTGATCTAAGCGCAGATACTCTGCTAGGTATCCATTTTCAGCCGCTATTAGTAACGGCTTGCTATTAGCTAAATCCGCAAGACATCCGCGCTTGGATAGATCGTCAAAAAGCTCCCTAAAGTTACGCAGCAGCTCTTGGCGCTCATAGCTATTCTGACTATCTTGCTCATCTATAAGGTCGCGTAGGCTGGGCTCGATTAGGTGAGCGAGTCGCCCAAACTGTTCTGAATCGCCTAGATTGGCGGGAGTGCTGCTGATAAAAGCAAGCAGTTTATTAGGGTTGTATATATACACAGCCAATAGCTCGATTGGGCCAACGGATAGCTCTATGCCAATTCGTGCTAACTGGGGATTTGTCTCTCTGATAAAAGTTTGTAGAAAGGGAGTCGGAGCCATACGCTCCGGATCGCCCGGCAGAGACTCATTTTTTATATCACCAAAGGGGTCTGCTCTCAGTTTTGAGCCCTGCGATCCAAAGCCAGGACCATCCAGGATATCTTGGTTGTAATCAGAGATGCGATCCAGAATTGCTATAACCGATACTAATTTAAGAACTGGGGTTACATGGCGATTCATCATGCAAACTATAATCCTCCCACAAAAACTAGATCTATCGCGGTACTATTGGAGCTTGGCGTGCCTACGACCGTACAAGAAATATATGACAAGCCCAACACCCATCCAGATAAAGAGCCTTACCCATGTATCAAATGGTAGCGCTAGCATCTGTGCTAAGGCGCTGAGCGCTCCTAAGATTGATACTGGAATTACCCACGGTGTTTTAAAAGCACGTGGAGCGTGAGGCTCTGTAAAGCGAAGTACTAGCACCCCAAGGCAGACTAATACGAATGCCAATAACGTGCCTATCGAAACTAATTCGCCTAACACGCCGATCGGAAGAAGTCCGGCTACGAGCGCTGAAAACACCCCGGTTATAACGGTTGTAACGTACGGGGTGTTATAACGTGGGTGAATCTTAGCCGCAGCAGCTGGGAGTAGTCCGTCCCTCGCCATGCTAAAGAGGATGCGGGGTTGCGCCATCAGGAGCACAAGCACCACTGAGCTAAGCCCTGCGATAGCACCCACCTTAATAAATGGGCGTAGCCAAGCAAGTGAATCACCTGCGGCATCCACCGCGACCGCCATCGGATCAGCTACGTTAAGAATATCAAACTTTACTATGCCGGTGAGGACTAACGATACCGCGATGTAAAGGATAGTGCAGGCTAAAAGTGAGCCGATAATACCGATCGGCATATTACGCTGCGGATCCTTAGTTTCCTGAGCAAGCGCTGAAACAGAATCAAATCCTATATAAGCAAAAAAAATAACACCAGCGCCACGAAATATTCCACTCCAGCCGAACTGTCCAAATTGACCCGTGTTTTCAGGTATAAATGGCACCCAGTTCTCTGGAACAACGTGCATTGCACCAAAGATAATAAAGAGCGCGAGTACCGAGAGCTTAACTAAAACGATAATGTTATTGAATTTGGCGGACTGCTTTATGCCGATGTAAAGCAACCATGTGCAAAGTGCTACGATCATTGCCGCAGGGAAATTAAGTAATGCACCCGTAGTCTCCCATCCAACACCAGGAATATGGCGGAAAGGCGCATTACAGAGCGCTGGTGGTAGATTAAGGCCGATATCTTTCATAAAGCTAGCCACATACCCAGACCAACCAACCGCGACCGTGGCGGCTCCAAAGAGATATTCCAGCACAAGATCCCACCCTATAATCCACGCTACAAGTTGGCCGAGCGTGGCATAGGTATATGTATAGGCGCTACCTGAGATAGGTATCATGGCAGCAAGCTCTGCGTAACAGAGCGCTGCAAATGTGCAGGCGATGCCAGAGATGATAAATGAAATTACGATAGCAGGGCCTGCGTATTGTGCCGCTGCTTGGCCGGTTAGTACGAAGATACCAGCTCCTATTATTCCACCGATCCCGAGCAAGACTAAGTTTGAGCCAGTAAGAGAGCGGGAGAACCCGTGCGTTTGATCGTCGGCCTCGGCTTTTATAAGCGCTAAGGATTTGCGTGAGAAGATACCGAGTAGCATAGATTAATCCTGGAAAGTCGTTTTCTTTACGTGTTCAAGCATAGCCAGTTTTTGCCAGGCCGCAACCGGCTAATTACGCTTAGCGGCCCTAGTCAATTGAGGCGGGTCTCCACTCAATCGCAATCGCTGAGCTTTTCTTAACCTCGCCCAAGCTGGCGGTCGTTAAATCTGGTGTGGTTTGTTCTAAGAGTTGAGCGTTGCTAGCTTCATGAAGATACGCAAAGTAGTTTTGTTGTGGTTCTAGGGTGTAACCACTAAAGACCCCCAGGATGGCGTTATCATTGATTAATGGTCCTCCGGAATCACCTGGTAAAGCGAACCCCGTGTTATACTCAGTAACAAGTAATCCGCTATCTACACCGAGGTAGGTAACAAAGGCCGCCTTGGGGTTGTTAAAGTTGATTGCTCCGGTCTCATCAACGCCGTATCCTGAGATCGAGAGCTGGTCGCCCTGTTCTGGAAATCTAGAGGTAAGGATCGGTAGAGGTTTGGCTCCCACCCTAATTGCAAATAAGTCGCTAACTTTAATAACAGCAAGATCAAAAGCAGTAACGCCGGTTGTGTACTGCGCGTTGAAAAAGGCCTGCTGTATCGATTCAGTTGCGCCGGCGTGTTCTACATCAAGGGTCCTGGCTCCCTTAACGCAGTGCGCCGCAGTGACAACAGATGTTGACGAAATTAGGGTACCTGAGCAGGACCCCGCACCGTTATTTATAACTACACGCACGACCGGGCTATCATTCGCCGAGCAGCTCTCTCCTCCGCTAATCTTGGCCGAGCTGCAGGCGTCATCACCACTACCACCACCACCACACCCCAAGCAGGAGGTGAGTAGTAGTCCAAGTACCATGATAAGGGTTAAGTTCATCGCGCTAAGATTTTTCATGGTAATCAAATGCCTTATTTATAGGGAGCTAACCCATTAGTAGGGCTACTTGAGGGAGTTCTATCATAGATCCATGAATAACAGCATGCTCATTATCTACGCCGATTATCACCGCATTTAGGTCAGGGGAGACGTTTGTGCTCAGTTTGGCAAGCATGGCGTGCGTTGCTACCAGTGCCTGCACGCAGGAAAGGGGGCTCTGTTTGAGCATCTCGGCAACAAACGGTTGAGCCAATATCGTTGCGGCGAGCTCCGAAAGGGGCTTACTACCCCCAAAGCAAACTGAGTTTTTGGTATGAAACGGCTCGAAGCGGCGCGCAGCCTCCCAGAGCAGAATAGTAGAGCTGCGCCCCTCTGCTATATCGTCCGGATGCCGGTACTCGCCGGTTAGTACTAAGGCGATTCGTACGTCAAAGGTGCTTGAACCGAAGATCTCGGCGTATTTTGCATAGACGGCCGTTCCAATCGGGGCAAGAAGGGGGGTAATCGCGCGCGCAGGATCGGTAGCAAGCAGCTGTGTTCGCAACTCTGATAGCATCTCTAGCGCCGGTTGCCAGGTGCCGGCGTGTGCTGCGTAAACACACGGAGCTACATGCACCAACTTTGGAGCTATCATGGGATATTTGGCACCACCGCTAGGGTGCGACTTGGTGGCTAGTGAGTCGGTAATGAGAGCTATAAAGGATAGCTCCTGATGGAGAATGAAGGTCGACATTTGGACAGGGTAAGGCCACAATAAGATCCCGGCAAGCGGTTGAATTATCATCCATGGTTGCCGAAGTGGGTTTGGTTGGGGTAGGTAGCGATAGGCAGATTAAGGGGTATGAAATGAATCAGATCTTGTACAACGTTACGATAGGTGTGTCTGAGGATATACATGAGGAGTGGTTGCAATGGATGCGCAGTGAGCATATCCCATCCGTACTAAGGACCCGCATGTTTATATCCGCGCGACTACTTAGAATGCATGCCGATAGCGCGGGGGATCCGACATATGCCGTGCAGTACATCTGCCAGAATATGGAGAGCTACGAACACTACCAAAAGCTCTTTGCGCCAGCCCTAAAGCTTGAGCATGACCTTCGATTTCCTGATAAGTCGCCCTCTTTTCGTACAGTACTTGAGGTCTTGGATACATTTCAGCCCTAGTACTATTTTCCGGTTCCTCACCAATAAGTGTGGGTGGGAAGCTACTGGATGATGGCATAACTATGCGCGGCAGATGGAGTAAAAGCCGGTCGAAGAATGTAAGATAATGGATGCTGAATCCCTGAGCTGGAACGTGAACCGCTTCCCGTTACCTGCTCCCGCTCCGATACCGGAAACTTATTTCGAAAAGCACCGATTAATAGAAGATATGTTTTGTCATGAAAAGCTCGAAGTCTATCAAAAGTCGGTTGAATTACTGAATAGGTTAT
>JAPLFS010000051.1 GCA_026390555.1 Pseudomonadota bacterium | reverse complement strand
GCGGCTATGGCTCGTTAAACTAGAGAAGAACGGCACCCTGCCCTGTAAGAAGTTCTCAATAATCTTAGAGGTAGCCTGATCGTCCTTCAGTACAGATTCGGGCGATACTCCACGCTGAACGTCGCGCTCTTTGCCGCGCTCGGTTATACTTTCGATCAGGTTATTAACTATTGAGGGATAGTCCTCGATGTTAGGCGATAACTCGCAGCATACCCGTGATCCTGGGATCTCAACGATTTTTGTAAGGTTCTTAGATATCTCCTCCCACCCTGGCGCTACTAGGAGCTCATTGTAGACTCGTCGCATCCGACGCTCCCCTGAAAGGGGCACACTCACCAGCACGTGGTACTCCGTTCCACTCGTTGAAAAACCGGAGAGGTGTATTTGTCTGGGATAATCCGGAGGATCGCTCCTTTCAAGTCCTAGCCAGAGCACCCGACCATCTGGTAACTGTCGTGGCCTGAGCATGCTACCCTTGGGAGCAAGCGCCTGCGCAACCGGGGTCCGTGAGATATCATCGCCCCACAACTGTTGATCAGAAACCTTGTACCTAAACTCATGAAGAAAAGGCTCCATTCCGTTAGCACGCTCAGGATCACTCCTACCCCATTGTCTATGCTCAAGCTCAGAGGCGATACGATGCAGCGAGCGGGCCCAAGAAGCTCCACGCATACCCCTTAAGATATATGTATAGTCGTGGATCGCTTCTTTGATATTAGCGCTGTTGGCTGGTATGCCCTGTGCGTCTAGGATCGGCCACTCTATACCGATTAGAGCAGCGCGCATGTATGCTTCAATCATCTCGCCTGGACGCTCAACGACAACAAAATCAAGTACAGTTAAGTCATTGCGGAGCACCGAAATAACCTTCCGATACTGGCCATTTATCAGATCAACGAAGGTAGTGCCGATCTTAGTTTCAATCGCAAAATCAGGCTCCAGTTCATCAAATACGGGTGGATCAATGATTAACGATTCTACCTTTTGTACCGGCCTAATCACATAATCTGCGGCCGCAGAACCCTTACAGAGATCAAATACTATCGAACCCAGCGCCTCCAACCTAGTTTCATCCGTTACCTGTGGATCTATAATCTGCTCTATCGTACGGGGTGATTTGCTATAAGCCTCGACCAAAATATGATCCAAGCAAAATGAGGTGACCTCCCCTCGAACGTCAGGATGAGTAGTATCTACTGTGAGCGCAGTAACGCGAATGTCTTGGGCACCTTGCTCGACTGAGAATTTAATGGCGAAGTGTTGGCCTTCAATTCGCTTCTGTAGTGTAGTCTGCTTTAGTCCGACTTGCGGTAGCGTGTGAGCGCTTAGGTCAACCTCTTTACACTGCCTCTTACTTTCACCGCTCTGAGATACACCTACAATCATACAACGTTCCTAATTCCAAAGGCCCAGAATTATACTACAAATAGAGCGTATCTGCACAGGGGTGCCTGGCGGCGGGGGAAAAAGCTGCGCGTTTCTGTAATAAATAGCCCGATCCTGTCGCTAGGTTGTAGCAATCTCTCTGTTTTATAGGAGGGTACAGAAGAACCTACAGCAGGGATGCTTAAAAAAGGACTAGCCTCGCACCCATGCAACAGCTACAAGGGATCTTATCCGATTATATTGGAGGCCGCAGCGATGGAACAGTACGTACTAGTCGGTGAGCTCACCGATCAACGAACAGCGAACCGTGTCTGCTCAGCTCTGGAAAGTAGCTCCGTGCCAGTTATGATTGAACATTTCAGACGTTCAACCGATCTCGGACCTGAGTTGGTCTATCGTATCCTGGTTCCGGTTGAACTCTCTCAGAGATCCTTGGGGGTGCTAGCGGGCATCCTTGTTACGCATACAGGGCTTGATTCGGCGTCTGGCTTTGAAGCCCACCAGTAGTAAGCTTCTTAAAGGCTATCCACTACAACTGCCGCTAGTAGCACCAAACTAGCCAAGGCGTTTCTGGTAAAGAACACCTGATTAATACACCCGATACCACGGCGCTTTACTGCTATGTGTTGACTCAAGAGAAGTATTCCGAAAAGCACGAGCCCGATCCAGTACGCTAGCCCCAAATCAAAGACTACTCCAAAGAGCGCTAGAAATCCCAGTGCCAGGATATGCAGCAAGGCAGCAACGAGTAGTGAGGCCGGTATGCCGATGCGCGCGGGGATACTAAATAGTCCTTGCTTGCAATCGAATTCATAATCCTGACAGCTATACAGGATATCAAACCCTGCTACCCAGGTTAACACCCCACCCATAAGGGCTAGCGGCTCTAGCGACCAGATACCGGTCAGCGCATACCAGACACCCCCTGGGGCGCACGCTAATGCAAGCCCAAGCACGAAGTGAGCGCAGGCTGTGTAGCGCTTCATCAGGGAGTATCCGAGCAGAATAGCTAACACCACTGGAGAAAGCAGCAGACAATGCCAACCTAAGAGTCCAGCTCCAAGGATAAACACAAGGCCACTGGCGAGTGTAAGTAAGATCGCTTCACGAACTGGCACTAAACCGCTTGGGATCTCGCGCGCAGCGGTGCGTGGATTGGCGCTATCAATATTACGATCAACGATCCGATTAAAGCCCATCGCTGCTGTTCTTGCCGCCACGATGCACACTAGCAGGAGCATTACAGAAGCTAGTGATATGGGGTGATAGCGAGCGATCTCAACCACCATGATCAGCGCAAAGGGCAGCGCAAACACAGAGTGTGAGAACTTAACCAGGGAGCCCCAAGTTGCGATACGCGCCGTAATCCCCATCGATTACACCGGGTGCCCCGGAGGCTCTTGCCAGCGGCGCCCCAGGTTATGAGAGACCCCCATACTATCGAGCACCTTCATAACGAACTGATCTACAAGTTCCTCAACGGATTGCGGTCGGTTATAGAAAGCAGGCATGGCTGGCACGATAGTCACACCACATCTACTGAGGATCAAAAGATTATTGAGGTGAATCTGAGAAAGGGGCGTTTCGCGGGGAACGATTATGAGTTTTCGTCCCTCCTTTATAGTCACATCGGCTGCGCGGTGCACGAGGTGCATTGGAATACCGTGCGCCAGTGCGCCAAGCGTCGCCATCGAGCAGGGAATAATAACCATGCCCGTTGTAAGCATCGAACCCGATGCTATGCGTGCTCCTATATCGCGCGCGTTGTAGAAGGTTACGTTATCGGCGCTAGAGCCGCAGATCTTTTCGTAGCAGAGAGAAGCTGTATTAATCGCCAACTCCTCCTCGTCGTTAAGAACCCTAAGCGCCGCATCCGAAAAAACTACATGCACCTCTTGAACTAGCGCCGGCAATACCTGCAGCAATCTTAAGGCGTAACGAACGCCACTTGCTCCGGTGACCCCAACGATCCAGCGCTGATCCTTATCTACCGACATATAAAAAGTCTCCTTGGCGCTATCAGCGCTCTTTCCTAGCAATATAGATAAACGCCACTCCACCACACAGGGAGCGCGTTGAGAGCGGCTTCCAGCCAGCCTCCTGTAATAACCGCTCACATGCCTCACCACACGGAAATATCGCCGAGCTCTTTGGTAGGTACTCGTACGGAGCACGTGTCCCTGAGAGCCACGCTCCAACGGCTGGTATAATGACCCTTGAGTACCATCCAAACATAGCGCCCCAGACCCGATTTGATGGTTGCCCGAACTCTAGGATCGCTAGGGTTGCTTGGGGCTTACTAACACGCAGCATCTCACGCAAGGCGCCAACGCGATCGGGAATATTACGCAGGCCGTACGCCAATGAAATTGCATCAAATACGCCATCCTCAAATGGAAGCTGCTGCGCATCCCCCTCTATCCACTCGCAGGTTGTAAGGGAGCTGTAGCGCCGCCTCGCTACCCCTAACATCTGAGGAGAGATATCAACCCCAACCACCCTGGCGCAGCGCTTAAGCAGGCCAGGTACAATCGCACCGGTCCCCGTACAGAGGTCCATGTAAACACCGCGAGGATTATGGGGAAGGCCCCCGACTAG
>JAPLFS010000050.1 GCA_026390555.1 Pseudomonadota bacterium | reverse complement strand
CGCCAGCGCTGGGGCTGGGTATTACGGAGCGTTAGAGCTAAGTGGAAACCTATCTGAGCGGACCGTTACGGTAGGAAACTCAGATGGGCGCGCCTTTACCGGACTGCACGGTAACGGAGAGGTTGATACGAATGGAAGGGCGAACGTTACTAATTGGCCCGCAGCAACTACTGCGTCTGGAATCGGTTTTCGGGGCGGTTATTATTCACAAAGTAGCACCTACGCTCGTACCTCTGATCGTGCAGAGGCTTCCAGCACCGATACAGCACGCAGCAGCTCCTACGGTGGGCGCGGGGCACGGACGGCACCTTAGTCATAGAGATGGGGGAGTTAGCGCTGCAGCGGTAGCGCTAATTCTCGTGCCATGCGCATCTTTGCAAATTCAAGAGCCGCCTTGCCCTCAGCCGAGAGTCTCTCAGATGGAATCTGAGCGAGAGCTTTGAGCGCCGCGGAGTAATCCTCTGATAACATTAAGGCCGCGGCCTCCTCTTCATGAATTGCGTAAAGTGTTGGTAGTATTGCGTGCGCCTGACACAGATAGATTAGCGCGCTTTGCCACTCTCCTTTACGTAGAAAACAGCGCCCTAAAATAAAGAGCGCCTGTGCGCTATGAAAGCTGTTCGGTGTACTTAGAGCCTTGAGAGCATGGCCAGAGGCGTATGCTGCGGCGATATCCCCGGTATTAATACACAGCTCGGCTAGTGCGAGGTGTCCCTCTGCCCAAAAAGGAAAGCGGCGCAGGATCGATCTTAGGTGTAGGATCAAGGAATCGCTATCAGAGGTGCGACGACCGGATAGCTTCCAGTAAATATCTAGTATAGCTGAGATAAGGCGGCGCCGTCCGAACAGGCAACCGTTCACGACTAATGCGCAGAGTGGTCGGTTGTTGTGGGAGCGTCGTCCTGCTGCTCAAGTACGAGGGGCAGGATCTGGCGCTCATCAGTTACATTAGCTGGAAGAGAGGATTGAGCGAGACGGAGTTCACGCAACTCCTCGTTATGTGCCCTGTCACGCTTAGCGGCGTTGCCCATCACGGAGCTATCTACCCAGAAAAGAACCAGGCTTAGGAGTAGCGCGGCTGAGCCGGCATAAACCAACCATTTAACACCGTCTTGAGCCTCTTTTGGTTGTAGATCCATAATCTTAGGTTCCTTATTCTAATGCAGAATGAGTATACCTAGGCGCATATTTACTGCAAGTGGCCTAAAGCATAAGCAATATCGGGTATTGCTTGAGATACTCCACATCTCAACGTAATGTCTACCGTACCGATAAGTTTATACAGGGGTGAATACGTTAGCCCCTATCAAGGGGCGAGTTTGCGGAGCAAACTGGGGTGGAAACAAACCCCTCAGGGGTCGATTTGCGGAGCAAATCGGGGGTGATAATACTAACTATTCACCCCAAAATGAGCGTTCCCGATCAGGGAACGTCAAGAAAGGTGAGGCGTTAGGACCGATCGCAAGATCGAAGCCTTTTTAACCACCGACAAGTTTATACAGGGGTGAATAGTTATGATGTTGTCAAATGTAGATATTAAGAGGGTCATCGCCAGCGGAGAGTTAAAGATAACCCCCTTTAACCAGAAGTGGCTGCGCTCTTCTGGAATTACGATGCATCTCGGAGCCGAGCTGCTTAAGCCCCGTGCTGGATATGTAGTTGATGTCAGGAAGCCAGATCCACCTCCATACTACCCAATCAGCATAACTATGGAGAATCCTTACTCTCTTGAGCCGGGAGAGTTCCTGTTAGGGCATACCTTCCAGCACGTAACGGTCGGAGCGTCTCTGGGGTTTATGATCGAGGGGCGAAGTACTTTGGCGCGGGTTGGATTAACGATCGTTCAGACAGCGATGATGGTGTATCCTGGACACAGCGATCGACCGGTAACCCTTGAGCTAGCTAACCACGGACCGAACCCAATTCTTTTATATCCCCGCATGAAGATAGCGCGGGTGGTGCTTTTCGAGCTTAAGAGCGCCAGTTCTGAGCGCTATGATGATAACGGGAAGTACCGCGATCAACAGTCGGTAGGACTTCCGATCTTCTCAGAGGAGATCATGGCAGACGACGAGATCGCATAAAGGCCAGCTGGTAATTTAATTGAGCGGGGGTGCAGCAGTTGAGCAGCAACAAAAGTGCAAAGCAGCGTTTGGGGGTAAATCATGTGCCGCTTGCCGTGGCAGTTGAGGCTGCTCTACGGGTGGCTTCCGCGCGCGGCGAGGGGGTGTTCGTTATCGGCGGTATCGTTAGAGATCTGCTAATGGGGGGAACTATCGGGGATTATGACCTTGATATAGTTGTAGAGGGTGATGGGCTCGCTTTTGCGCGAGCGCTTAAGGAGGAACTGGGCTGCTCGTTGCGCGAGCATCAGAGCTTTATGACGGCTAAGCTTACGGCACCATTCGTAGAGGTTGAGGGTGAGGGGGTATTCCTAACAGAGATCGATATCGCAACGGCGCGTGTCGAGCAGTACGCCAAACCAGGTGCGTTGCCTACCGTCAGGCCGGCTCCGATCGAGCAAGATCTATGGCGCCGTGACTTCTCAACTAATGCGATAGCGTTGCCACTGGAGATCTTCGCTCAGTATCGGGCGAACACGCTATCGCTCGCACAATTATCAGAGCGCATAGTTGATCCCTGTGCTGGGCTTAAGGATCTGCAAAACGGTACGCTACGGGTGCTTCATCCACGCAGCTTTATCGACGATCCGACCAGGCTCTTTAGAGCGGTGCGCTACGCAGTGCGGCTCTCATTTCACTTCGATATGGAGACGCTGGCGGCTTTCGTTGATGCCGTTAATGGCGGGGCTCTTGCGACCCTCTCGCCCAGACGGGTTTGGAATGAGGTTGTGACAGCCTTCGATGAGGAGCTCGCTTCAGAGGTGATTCAGGAGTTTGCGGATCGTGGACTATTCTCGTACTTGCCGATCCTGAGCGCAGATCAGACGCATGACGCAGTAGCGGCGCTCAAACGCACTGAGGAGATGCGCGCTGTGCTCAGTAATGAGGTATACGCACTAGCAAATAAACTAGTATTGATAGTAGCCCTCGTGCGGGATGGTCGCGATGATATCGTGCTTGCGATTCACGAGGGGGGCACGATGTTGCAACGTGCTCGTGGTGTGCTTGCAGCGGCTGCTGGTGGCGCGGAGCCGACCGAGGCTGCCGACCTAGTTGCCGCTTACGCTCTCAGTGGTAGTGCAGAACTCCAGATGGCGCTTCAGGCGGCGTTACAGAGTGGGGGAGAGTAGGCGTGCTCAATCCGATCCTTTTAGAGGTGGTGTCCTCCCTCTATCCCCAAATTTCACTGACCCCTTATAGCGAATTTCAGCCTATGCTGGATTTATCTAAGGGCGATCTTAGCTCTACCGCTGCGGTTGAGATAGCGCGCCAAACTAGGGAGAACGCAGACCTTATAGCGCTGCGCATAATAGCGGAGATCTCGAAAAAGGTCGCAGGTGAGTGGCGTAGCGATCAGGGTTATATAGTCCTGGCCCAAGCTAGCGCAGCAGTACTGCTGCCAGAGGCTAAATCATTGGCCGAGATCTTTCCTGCCTACGCTAGATCTGGCGCGAGCAGTAAGGCAGAGCTGCGTGAGGTAATCTGCCTGGTTCCAGATCTTAGCGTGCCAGTATATGCCCGCTTGCGGCTAATCGCGAGTACAGCTCTGCAGGCCCTTCTGACTGTTGTATATGAGGG